>NZ_JBTTIO010000077.1:0-18506 GCF_058323355.1 Thiogranum sp. | reverse complement strand
CTCTGTTCCAGCCTGTCATTGCGAGCGCAGCGAAGCAATTTCCCATAGATTTACACCCAACTCAAAAGATTGCCGCGCTGCGCTCGCAATGACGGGATGGTGTAAACGCTGCCACGAAGTATCCTGCACCGGTTTATCTGCCTTTTCCGATACGTCGGTGCAGCCGAGCATCGCAGCGGAACGCGGAAGAAGAGAGCCCTTGTCTGAGCGGTTTCGAAGAAACCGCGAGTTTGGGCGAACGCCGCGTTACGCGAGAAGCGCAGGGAACCCGCGTAGCGGGCAAGCCGTTGGATCGGAAAAGGCAGATAAACCGGTGCTTAACACCCCGAGTTTCAGTCATCCAGTGGCGGCATTCCCGTGGTGTTGTAACCCGCATCGACATAGGTCACTTCGCCGGTGATGCCGGATGCCAGGTCGGAACAGAGGAAAGCGGCTGCATTGCCGACTTCGTCAATGGTGACATTCTTGCGGAGTGGTGAGGTGCGCTCCATCAGATCCAGCATCTTGCGGAAGTTGCTGATGCCGGCGGCGGCCAGTGTCTTGATCGGGCCGGCCGAGATAGCGTTAACGCGAATACCGTCAGGGCCAAGGCTCTGTGCCATATAGCGCACGTTGGCCTCCAGACTGGCCTTGGCGAGGCCCATGACATTGTAGTTGGGCATGGCCTTCTCGGCGCCGTAGTAGCTCAGGGTCAGCAGTGAGCCGTCGCGGCCTTCCATCATCCGGCAGCCTGCCTTGGCCAGTGCGGAGAAGCTGTAGGAGCTGATTTCGTGGGCAACGCGGAAGCCTTCGCGGCTGACGGATTCAAGGTAATCACCTTCCAGTTCGGCGCGCGGTGCAAAGGCGACGGAGTGAACAATGATGTCCAGGTGGTCCCAGTAGTCGTCGAGGTGGTCGAATACCGCGTCGATCTGTTCGTCATCGGAGACGTCGCAGGGGACGATGATTTCGGTGCCGCATTCGCCGGCCATTTTTTCCACCCGGTCGCGCAGCTTGTCATTCTGGTAGGTAAAGGCGAGTTCAGCGCCTTCGCGTTGCATGGCTTTGGCGATGCCCCAGGCAATCGACCGGTTGCTGGCGAGTCCAACGATAAGCGCACGTTTGCCGGTTAGAAATCCCATGGCTGCTTTTGACCTCTGTCTGATAGTTTGGTGGCGCTAAGGTACCGGAAAAACGCGGCGACGGGAAGTCCTGTGAAAGCCCGCCCGTGCCCCCTATAATGCGGGCTCATGCATGCGCCACACACGCGGTTCAACAGGCTGGACGGGTTTCTCAGGGGGCTGGGATGGTTCCTTGTCAGTATTGTCGTTACAGCCTGCGGTGAGCAGCCGTGGAACAGCCCCTATCCGCCGGACCAGGCAGGCCAGAATATTCTTTATTCCTCGTTCAATGCGCGGCCCAAGCACCTGGACCCGGCGCAGTCCTACAGCTCCAACGAAGTGGTGTTTACCGGGCAGATCTACGAGCCGCCGCTGCAGTACCATTTCCTCAAGCGTCCCTATCAGCTGGAACCGCTGACGGTCACGCACATGCCGGAGCCGTATTACCTGGACGAGCAGGGCGAACGCCTGGCCGACGATGCACCGGACAGCGCTATCGCGTTCAGTGTCTACGATATCGAAATCAGGCCGGGTATCCTGTACCAGCCGCACCCGGCCTTTGCGAAAGACGGCAGTGGTGCATATGTCTATCACAATCTCGATATCACTGAACTTGATGACATCACTACACTGGCCGATTTCCCCCTGACCGGCAGTCGCGAACTGGTGGCAGCCGATTATGTATACGAGATCAAGCGGCTGGCCCATCCGCACCTGCATTCACCGATTTTCGGCCTGATGGCCGATTACATTGTGGGTCTGAAAGAGTACGCCGTTACCCTGCGCAAGGCCGCTGATGAACAGGCCGCGGCGCAAGGGCCGGATAATGCGGGAGGCCGGGTGCCGGTGACGCTGAAGCTCGGCGATTTTCCCCTGCAAGGTGCAACGGTGCTTGATCGTTACCGTTACCGCATCACGGTACGCGGCAAGTATCCACAGTTCCGTTACTGGCTGGCCATGCCGTTTTTCGCGCCAGTACCCTGGGAAGCCGATGTGTTCTATAACCAGCCGGGCATGAAGCAACGCAATATCACCCTGGACTGGTACCCGGTCGGCACCGGGCCGTACATGTTGACGGTGAACGACCCGAACCGGCAGATGGTCATGGAACGTAACCCCAATTTTCGCGGTGAAGTCTATCCTGACAGTGGTGAACCAGAAGATATCGAGGCCGGTTTTCTGCAGGATTCAGGCCGCGAAATGCCTTTTATCGACAAAGTGATCTACAGCCTGGAAAAAGAAGCGATCCCGACCTGGAACAAGTTCCTGCAGGGCTATTACGATGCCTCCGGAGTGAGTTCAGACAGTTTCGACCAGGCCATACAGGTCAGTGGTGGTGGCGCGATTTCCCTGACACCCGAGCTGAAGGCCCGGGGCATACACCTGAATACAGCGGTTGCCACCTCGATCTATTACATGGGCTTCAACATGATCGATCCAGTGGTGGGCGGTAACAGTGAGCGTGCACGCCTGCTACGCCACGCTATCACCCTTGCAATGGACTACGAGGAATATATCTCCATCTTCGCCAACGGTCGGGGTATCCCGGCACAGAGTCCGTTGCCGCCGGGTATTTTCGGTTACCGCGAGGGCCGGGCGGGGATAAACCCCTGGCTGTATGACTGGACGCCGCAGGGTCCGCAACGCAAGTCTGTCGAGGAAGCGCGGCGCCTGCTGGCAAAGGCCGGTTACCCGGATGGCCGTGATATCAAAACCGGCAAGCCGCTGGTGCTGTACCTGGATGCCACGGGGGGAGGGCCGGACGACTCCGCGCGCCAGAACTGGGTACGCAAGCAGTTTGGCAAGCTGGATATCCAGCTGCAGATCCGCAATACCGACTACAACCGTTTCCAGGACAAGATGATCAAGGGCACGGCGCAGATTTTCCAGTGGGGGTGGAATGCCGACTACCCTGACCCGGAGAATTTCCTGTTCCTGCTCTACGGCAAGAACGCCAAGTTCAAAAAGAACGGTGAGAACGCGGCCAACTACAACAACCCGGAATACGACCGCCTGTTCGACCAGATGAAAAGCATGCCCAATGGCCCCGGGCGCCAGGCGATCATCGACCGGATGATCGATATCCTGCGCCGCGATGCACCCTGGGCGTGTGGTTTCCATCCCAAGCAGTTTGTGCTGTACCACGACTGGTATTTCAATGCCAAGCCGAACCTGATGGCCAACAATACACTGAAATATAAACGTATCGATCCACAGCTTCGCGAACAGAAACGGCGTGAGTGGAACCGGCCGGTGGTCTGGCCGCTGGGGCTGATTGGCCTGTTGCTGGTGCTCATGGTGATTCCTGCAGTGATTGGTTACAAGCGTCACGAGAACCGGCGCATGCTGGCGGAGCAGAGCTGATGCTGGCCTATATCATCCGCCGTTTGCTGTACGCGATCCCGATTCTCATCGGTGTCAACCTGATTACCTTTGTGCTGTTCTTTGTGGTCAACAGTCCTGACGACGTGGCGCGTATGCACCTCGGTATGAAGCACGTAACGCCGGAAGCAATAGAAAAATGGAAGGCTGAACACGGTTATGACCAGCCGTTGTTGTATAACCGGGATGCGCAGGGTGTCGAGCGCCTGACGGATACCATCTTTTTCGACAAGTCCGTCAAACTGTTTGCCTTCGAATTCGGTTCGTCGGATGCAGGGCGCAACATTGGTGACGATATCAGCAAGCGTATGTGGCCCAGCCTCGCCATTGCCATCCCGACGTTGTTGCTGGGTCTGCTGGTGCATATCAGCTTCGCCATGTTGCTGGCATTTTTCCGCGGCACCTACCTGGATCTGTCCGGTGTCATTCTGTGCGTGGTGCTGATGTCCATCTCCGGCCTGTTCTACATCATTGCCGGGCAATATGTGTTCAGCAAGCTGTTACACCTTGTGCCGATATCGGGCTACGAGCCGGGCTGGCAGGCATGGCGTTTTGTGCTGTTACCGGTCGTGATCGGTGTGCTCTCCGCCCTGGGCGCCAGCGGCCGCTGGTACCGCACCATTTTCCTGGAAGAGATCGGCCGTGACTATGTGCGCACCGCGCGCGCCAAGGGCCTGCCGGAGCTGAAGCTGCTGTTCACCCACGTGCTGAAGAATGCCATGGTGCCGATCCTCACCGGCGTGGTCGTGGTGTTGCCGTTGCTGTTCATGGGCAGCCTGATCATGGAATCCTTCTTCGGTATTCCCGGCCTCGGCAGCTACACCATCGAAGCTATCCAGAAGCAGGACTTCGCTATTGTGCGCGCGATGGTGTTCCTTGGTTCAGTGCTGTACATCATCGGCCTGCTGCTCACCGACCTGTCCTATACCCTGGTTGACCCGAGGATACGCCTGTCATGATCAAGCCGGTGATCCTCTGGACAGACGCACTGGTGTTCCTGCTGGTGGTGATTGTCATTGCCTTCGTTGTCTATGCGCGGCGCCACGAACACCTGCGTGCACCCTGGCGGGAAGTCGTTAAAGGACGTATCGCCGTTGCTTCGCTGGTGGTGCTGGCTTTCTACACATTGACCGGTCTGCTCGATTCGGTGCACTACCGCAAGGCCCTGCCCATGCAAAACGGCCAGGTCGAGGTGCAGTATGCCGGTGAGGTGGTCAGCCTGCTGGATGACCTGCTGGGCAATGTCGGGACGCAGGTCGAGAAGACCTATTCCGCGCCTTTCGCGACGACGTTATATACCCGGGAAACCGTGATAGACGAGCACGGTGTGCAACAGCGGATTTTCCCACGCCTGAAATACGGGGGGGCACATCTCGAAGATCCGCAACGGGATCGTGCCGCCGACATCACCAGCCGTTTCCTGACAGCGACCTGGCAGAGTGTGCTGGTGATGTTGCTACTGGCCCTGTTGTTGTCGCTGCGCCTGGGTCGGCGCTGGCACTGTTCCACGAAGGAGGCCATGCAGCGTATCCTGCGTGGGAACACACCGGTGCCCTGGCGCACCGCATTGTTCATGGTGTTTCTGTTCGTGTTACTCGCCGCGCTCATCGTCAACCTCGCCAGTGCCTGGCATGTGCTCGGCACCGACAAGGTGGGCAAGGATGTACTCTACCAGACTATAAAGAGTATCCGTACCGGCCTGGTCATCGGTACGCTCACCACACTGGTGATGCTGCCGTTTGCCGTGTTCCTCGGCATGATGGCCGGTTACTTCCGTGGCTGGGTCGACGATGTCATCCAGTACCTGTATACCACGTTGAACTCTATTCCCGGGGTGCTGCTGATTGCCGCGTCCGTACTGATGATGCAGGTCTATATCGATACGCACCCGGAACTGTTTGAAACCATGGCCGAGCGCGCCGACCTGCGCCTGTTATTCCTGTGTCTGATCCTGGGCATTACCAGCTGGACCGGCCTGTGCCGGTTGTTGCGCGGCGAAACACTCAAACTGCGCGAACTGGATTATGTGCAGGCAGCCAACGCATTCGGTGTATCGCGGCTGGTGATCATGGTGCGCCACCTGTTACCGAACCTGATGCACCTGGTGCTGATTGCCGTGGTTATCGATTTCAGCGGGCTGGTGCTGGCCGAGGCGGTGTTGTCCTACGTCGGTGTCGGTGTCGACCCGACCACCATGAGCTGGGGCAATATGATCAACAGCGCACGGCTGGAAATGGCGCGCGAACCGATGGTGTGGTGGTCGCTGCTGGCGGCGTTCACTTTCATGTTTATCCTGGTGCTGGCGGCCAACCTGTTTTCCGACGCGGTACGCGATGCCTTTGACCCAAGATTGCGACGATAAGCCATGACCCACACATTGCTCGAAGTCAAAGACCTGAAAGTCCGGCTCGGTACCGGTGACAACGCGGTGCGCCCGGTGGACGGCATCAGTTTCAGTATTGCGCGCGGCGAGACCTTTGCCTTGCTGGGCGAGTCCGGGTGCGGCAAATCCATGACGGCCTTGTCGCTGTTGCGGTTGTTGCCGCAACCCGCCGGCGAGATTACCGGTGGCTCGGTGAAACTCGACGGTGAGGAACTGCTGGCACTGCCTGAGTCCGGCATGCGCCGCATACGCGGTGCGCGCATTGCCATGATCTTCCAGGAACCACAGACTTCACTCAACCCGGTCATGACCATTGGTGTGCAGATCAGCGAAAGCCTGGCGCTGCACAAGGGACTGGAAGGCGAGGCGGCGCGACAGGAAGTGATTCGTTTACTCGATGCCGTGGGTATCCCCGATGCGGCACGGCGCCATGATGAATACCCGCACCAGTTATCCGGTGGCATGAAACAGCGTGTGATGATCGCCATGGCACTGGCCGGCGACCCTGACCTGTTGATTGCCGATGAGCCGACTACCGCGCTGGATGTCACCATCCAGGCGCAGGTACTGGAACTGATCCAGAAACTGCAACGCGAACGCGGCATGGCTGTGTTACTGATTACCCACGACCTCGGCGTGGTTGCCGGTATGGCCGATCATGTGGCGGTCATGTACGCCGGCCAGATTATCGAACAGGCACCGCGCGATGCATTTTACAGAGAACCGCATCATCCCTACAGTCAGCGCTTGTTTGCCGCACTGCCCGACAGCAGTAAACGTGAGCAACGTCTTACCGTCATACCGGGCACCGTGCCACCACTCAACCAGGTGTTTCATGCCTGCCGTTTTGCCGAACGCTGCGACCGCGCCTGGGATGTTTGCCGGCAGGTTGCGCCCGACTGGTTCGATGAGGAAGGCAGGCGCGGTATGCGCTGCCACCTTGCCGATCCGACGATCAGTGTGCCGGATTCCTCCAGCCCTGCAACTGACGATGTTGTGCAGAAAACAGCGGGCGCGGCGACAGGTGCGGGTGATGAATTGCTGGAAACCCGCGATCTGAAGGTCCACTTCCCGATCCAGAAGGGCCTGTTCCGGCGTACCGTGGGCTACGTGCGCGCGGTTGATGGCATCAGTCTGTCTATTCCACGCGGTGAAACCGTGGCACTGGTCGGTGAGTCCGGCTGCGGCAAGACCACCGCCGGCAAGGGTATCCTGCAATTGCTGAAACCGACCGGTGGTTCGGTCTGTTTCGAGGGTACCGACCTGGTGACGTTACGTGGCGAAGCCCTGCGCAAACGTCGTTCCGAGTTCCAGATCATTTTCCAGGACCCGTTCTCGTCCATGAACCCGCGCATGAATATCGGCGACATTATCGAGGAAGGTATGATCGCGCAGGGTATCGGTGGCGATTCGGCACAGCGCCGGAAACGGGTTGACCAGTTGCTCGACCAGGTTGGCCTGCGCCCTGAAAACCGTACGCGCTACCCGCACCAGTTCTCGGGCGGTCAGCGCCAGCGTATCTGTATCGCACGTGCGCTGGCCGTCGAGCCCAGGCTGATTGTCTGTGATGAACCTACCAGTGCGCTGGATGTATCGGTACAGGCGCAGATCCTGAACCTGTTGAAAGATCTTCAAAGTGAACTCGGGCTTTCCTACCTGTTCATTACCCACGACCTTTCAGTGGTGTCGTACCTGGCCGACCGTGTGGCAGTGATGTACCTCGGTCGCATTGTGGAGGAGGGGGGTGTCAGCGACGTGCTGGACAATGCACAGCACCCGTATACGCAGGCGCTGTTGTCCGCCGTGCCGACACTGGACAAGGAAACGCAGAGAGAGATCATCCGCCTGGAAGGGGATTTGCCGTCGCCGGCGAATCCGCCTGCCGGCTGTCACTTCCATCCCCGTTGTCCGCAGGCGATGGAAGTCTGCCGCGGGACATATCCGCCATCTGTTCAACTGGGCGGGGGGCATTCGGCGCGGTGTTATTTGTTGGGTGACCCCGTGGACTGAATACGTCCCGCGCCACCATTCGTTTACTTCCCCCGGCCAGGGTGCAAGAATGACAGCATCTATCTGATTCAGGCATTCCGGAAAAGGACAGGAAATATGGATGTGTCATTAATCGTCTTCCTGGTTGTTGCTGCCCTGATCGTTTTTTATGTGATCGGGATATTCAATAAACTGGTTACGCTGAAGAATCGCTACCAGAACGCCTTTGCGCAGATCGAAGTGCAATTAAAGCGGCGTTACGATCTGATACCCAATCTCATCGAGACGGCGAAAGGTTACATCAAGCACGAACGTGAAACCCTGGAGGCCGTGGTTGCGGCGCGTAATACGGCGCAGAAAATGTTGTCAGACGCGGCGGCCGATCCGGGTAATGCCGAGGCGATAAAGGGCCTGAGTGGCGCCGAAGGCAAACTGGCCGGCGCTTTGATGAATTTTAATATGGTGATGGAGGCCTATCCGGATCTCAAGGCCAATCAGAATATGATGCAATTGAGTGAAGAGCTTATCTCCACCGAAAATAAAGTCTCATTCGCCCGGCAAGCTTTTAACGATCAGGTGATGGATTACAATACCTATAAACAGACCTTTCCCCCTGTGTTCTTTGCGGCACGATTCGGCCACGCGCAGGATGCTACGCTGCTGGAATTCGAAGACAGTGCTGCCATACAGGCCGCGCCAAAAGTTTCATTCTAGCCGCTGCTTTGACTTCGGCTGCCTGAAATGAATTTTTTTGAATCACAGGATCGTGTGCGTAAACACACGGCCCTGCTTGTCATCCTGTTTATTCTGGCGGTAGTCACCTTGATTATCATGACCAATCTGCTGGTTATGGTGGTGTTCGGTTATATCAACAGCCAGCAAATACAGGATGGCGGAGTGGTGCTCCGGCAAATGGACTGGCAGGCATTTTTCGCTGTCAGTGCGGGTGTTGGTGTCGTCGTACTGGCAGGCAGTCTGTACAAGATCATGGCCTTGTCAGCAGGTGGCAAGGTGGTTGCCGAAGCGTTGGGTGGGCAATTGATCCCGCGCAACAGCAATGATCTGAACCAGCGCAAACTGTTAAACGTGGTGGAGGAAATGGCCATCGCATCCGGTACGCCTGCGCCGCCGGTTTACCTGCTTGTGGATGAGCCGGGGATTAATGCCTTTGCGGCCGGTTTCTCGCCGCGCGATGCCGTCATCGGGGTTACCCGGGGGGCGATCGATCACTTGAGTCGTGACCAGCTGCAAGGCGTCATCGCCCATGAGTTCAGCCACATCTTCAATGGTGATATGCGACTCAACATCCGCTTGATGGGCGTGCTGAATGGCATCCTGGTTCTCGGCATGATCGGTTACTATATTTTGTATTCCACGTCTTATTCAAGGCGTAGCCGGAGTAGCGGTAAAAGCGCGGGCGGAATACTGGCACTGGCTATCGGGCTGATGGTCATCGGTTTTGCCGGTACATTCTTCGGTGGCCTGATCAAGGCCGCCGTGAGCCGGCAGCGGGAATATCTTGCGGATGCCTCAGCGGTTCAGTTTACCCGCAACCCGGACGGGATTGCGGGTGCGCTGAAGAGAATCGGCGGACTGGAGTCTGGTTCAAGGATTGAGAACCCCGCTGCCCCCGAAGTCAGCCACGCCTTTTTCGCCCAGGGGGTCTCGGGCTTTATGCAATCCC
Organism: Thiogranum sp.; assembly: GCF_058323355.1. Taxonomy (NCBI): domain Bacteria; kingdom Pseudomonadati; phylum Pseudomonadota; class Gammaproteobacteria; order Chromatiales; family Ectothiorhodospiraceae; genus Thiogranum; species Thiogranum sp. Next base: position 8,968 of record NZ_JBTTIO010000077.1, on the reverse strand, counting down.
TGTCCGCCACGCACCCACCGCTGGCCAGGCGTATCCTGCGTATCGATCCCCGTTGGGATGGCAAGTTTGCCTCTTCCGACAAGTCCGACTCACCCCCCGGTGAAGGCGTTGCCGACAAACAGGAGACCATGACGCGCGAGGAACTCGCGCAAAAGGTCGCTACTGTCGTTACCGGTGCTGCAATGGCCGATGTCGCGAATGCAATTGATCAAATTGGCAACCCCAAACAGGAAACAATCAACCATGCCCGTTCGCTGATATCAGGATTACCCTCAGTCATCAAAGAGGCTGCCCGTGAGCCCTATGGGGCCAGGGCTGTCATCTATGTCATGGTGCTGAACAAGGAGCAGGATGTTCGCGCCGGGCAATTGAAACAACTACAGGAATATGCCGATCCGGATGTCTATGCATTAACACTGAAACTGATGCCGGAGCTGGATGATCTGGATATTCAATACCGTTTGCCCACCATCAATATCGCTGTACCGGCGCTGAAACAGCTATCAATCGGCCAGTACAAATCCTTCAAGGAAAATCTGGTCGCGTTAATTGAAATGGATAACAGGGTCGAGCTGCTGGAATGGTCGTTGCAGAAAATCCTGTTCAATCATCTTGATGCACATTTCTTCAAACTGACACCGGCGAAAGCCCGCTATGCCCGGCTCGGACCGCTAAAAAGGGAAATCGAACTGATTCTGTCGGTTATGGCCCATGCGGGGCATCAGGATAAAAACAATATTGAGGAAGCATTTGCTGCTGCAACAAAAATGCTGGATTTCGACGGGCTTGAACTCGTGGCAAAAAATAAAATCAGTCTTTCAGATCTGGATCGTTGTCTGCAAAAACTGGCAAAGCTGAAACCCCTGGTCAAGCCACAGCTGCTGAAGGCCTGTGCCGCCAGTGTCATACACGATCAGAAAATATCGCCCGTTGAAATTGAATTGCTGCGTGCATTTTCGGATGTCCTCGATTGCCCCATGCCGCCGATTGTTTTACAGCGTCCTGCACTACCCCCTAACCCTCTCAAATAGTAGGGTAAAGCTGATCCTAAACCTTGCAGCCTCCACCAAAGTGCATGCTAAACTGCGCGACGTAAAGTTTACGGGACAGGAAAAAGAATCATGAGCCAACAGTCATTTCACCCGCCGGTGCGCACCCTGATGGGCCCCGGCCCGTCCGATGTCAATCCACGTGTTCTCGAAGCTATGTCGCGGCCGACCATCGGCCATCTCGACCCGATGTTTGTTGCCCTGATGGATGAAATGAAGGTGTTGTTGCGGTATGCCTTCCAGACAGATTATGAGCTGACCATGCCGGTTTCCGCACCGGGTTCAGCGGGCATGGAAACCTGCTTCGTCAATCTCGTCGAGCCGGGTGACACGGTGCTGGTGTGTCAGAACGGTGTGTTCGGCGGTCGCATGAAAGAAAATGTCGAACGCTGTGGCGCAACCCCGGTGATGGTGGAAGACGAATGGGGCAAGCCGGTTGATCCGAACAAGGTTGAGGAAGCGCTGAAGGCCAACCCGGACATTCGTCTGGTGGCTTTTGTGCATGCTGAAACGTCGACCGGTGCAATTTCCGATGCGAAGACGCTGGCTGAAATCGCCCATCGCCACGATTGCCTGATTATTGCGGACTGTGTGACATCGCTGGGTGGTTCTCCACTGATGGTTTCCGAATGGGGCCTGGATGCCGTGTACTCCGGTACACAAAAGTGTCTGTCCTGCACACCGGGCCTGTCTCCGGTGACATTCAGCGATGCAGCCGTGGAGCGTATCAAGAACCGCAAGACCACGGTGCAGAGCTGGTTTATGGACCTGAACCTGGTACTGGGTTACTGGGGTGGCGGGGCGAAGCGTGCCTATCACCACACGGCGCCGATCAATGCGTTGTATGGGCTGCACGAGGCACTGGTTATCCTCAAGGAAGAAGGCATCGAGAATGCCTGTCAGCGTCATCAGTATAACCATACTGCGCTACGTGCCGGTATCGAGGCAATGGGGCTGTCATTTGTCGTTGACGAAGCACATCGTCTGCCGCAGTTGAACTCGGTGACGATTCCGGAAGGTGTCGATGAGGCAGTGGTGCGCTCACGTCTGCTGAATGAATACAGCCTGGAAATCGGCGCCGGGCTTGGTCCGCTGGCCGGAAAGATCTGGCGGATTGGTCTGATGGGCTTTGCGAGCAACCAGAAGAATGTGCTGTTGTGTCTGGGTGCGCTGGATGCCGTGCTGGCGGATATGAAAGCGCCGATTGAATCCGGTGTGGCAGTTGAGGCGGCGATGAAGGTGTTTGCTGCCTGAGTGAACTCGTCATTCCGGCGCATGCCGGAATTCAGACGAAATCAGCCATAGAAAAAGCCCGCCTCCCGATCAACAGGAGGCGGGCTTTTTTCATTTGGGTTACGGCTTGCCGGTATCGCTTGCCGCGGGTTCCGCCTGCTTTGTTTCAGTCTCTGCTGGTGCAGTTTCTTCCGCAGGCTTGTCTGCGCCTGCCGCGTTATCAGCCGGGGCTGCATTATCATGATCGTGGCCGGCATGTTCATCGGTTGTTGCCGGTGCAGGCGCCGGTGTCGTGGCGACCTCCATTATTTTGATATCAGCCTTGCCGCGCAGCCCCTGGATGTAATCCTGCACACGCTGGTTACGCACCATCATTTGCAGCTGGGGCTTGACCTGTTCGAAAGGTGGCGGTGTGGTTTCACGCGTATCTTCCAGCTGGATGATGTGCCAGCCAAACTGGGTCTTGACCGGTTCCTTTGTGTAGGCGCCTTTTTCCATGCCGACGACGGCATCGCTGAACGGCTTGACCATGGACTTGGGTGCGAACCAGCCAAGATCACCACCGCTCTTGCCGGATGGGCCGGTGGAGTGCTTCTTTGCCAGTTCGGCAAAGTCAGCGCCCTTGTCGAGTTCGGCGATCAGGCTTTCGGCCTTTTCCTTGCTGTCGACCAGGATGTGGCGGGCCTTGTATTCATTTCCGCCCTGGGTTTTCTCGTCGTACAGGGCCTTGAGTTCTTCATCGGTAATCGGGTTCTTCTCCAGCTGCTTCTGGAACGCGGCCGAGGCGATAACGGCGCGACGCTGCTGTTCGATCTGGGCCTGGATTTCAGGTGTCTTGTCGACACCCTGGGCTTCACCGTCCTGGCGGACCAGTTCCAGGCTGATGATTTCCTCGAGTATGGCCTTGCGGTTCTGGTTGGCCGGGTTACCGGGTGCGCGGCTCTGACGCTGCTGCTGGTAAAGTGTCACGGTATTTTCCGTGATGGGTACACCATTCACAATAGCCAGCACCTTGCTGTCATCTGTGGCTACGGCTGATGCGCCACCTGCCTTGTCGTTGTTGGCAGCCTTGTCGGCCGGTTTTTCGCAAGCGGTTAATGTGCCGGCCAGTGCCAGCGCAAGCGTCAGGTAACGGAGTTTCATGGTTTCTTCCTTGTCGTGGTGTTATTTCAGGATGTGGTTTCAGACGGTGTTGACGCCTTGATGCTGAGGGCGTGAATTTCAGTATGCATTATATCGTCCACAGCGTCGTAGACGAGGCGGTGACGCTGGATCAGCGACTTTCCTTCAAATGCATCCGAGACGATTTCAACGTCAAAGTGACCGGCGCCGCCGGCGCTGGCGTGGCCAACGTGCTTGTGGCTTTCGTCCTGGATATTCAGGTGTTGCGGCGAGAAGGTCTTTTCCAGTCGCTCGCGGATCATGGTGACGCGTTCAGTTGTCATTCAGGGTAGAACCTTTTTGAAGGGTTTGACGGAAATGTTTTCATAAACGCCAGCGCTGACATAGGGGTCGGCATCGGCCCACTGGCGGGCTTCAATGAGAGAATCGAATTCAGCCACCACCAGGCTGCCGGTGAAACCGGCTTTACCCGGGTCTTCGCTGTCGATTGCAGGATGCGGGCCGGCAAGGATCAGCCGGCCTTCATTTTTCAGTGCCTGCAGGCGCTCCACGTGTGCCGGTCGAGCCGCGAGTCGCTGCTCCAGCGTGCCGGGCCTGTCCTGGCTGATAAAGGCGTACAGCATCAGGATTCTTCTCCGGGTTTTTCCTCAATCATGTAGCGCGCGAGATAAAAACCCTGCCCGATGATGAAGGCGAAGGTGATGCCGAGCATGCCGAACTATTTGACATTGACCCAGGTCTCTTCCGAGTAGCTATAGGCGACATACAGGTTCAGCAACCCGATACTGATGAAGAACGTGATCCACATCCAGCTGAGTCGCAGCCATACCGGCTGCGGTGCATCGATGGCGTGTTTCATCATGCGCTCCACGATCGGCTTGTCTCCGATCCAGTGGCTGCCAAGGAAAACGGCCGCAAACAGCCAGTTGACCACGCTGGGTTTCCATTTAATGAAGACCGGGTCGCGCAGCAACAGGGTCAGGCCGCCAAAGAACAGCAGCAGCGCAAAGGTGATCAGGTGCATTTTTTCGAAGCGGCGGTAGCGTAGCCAGAAGGCCAGTGTCTGCACCGCGGCGGCGGCAATTGCGACGGCGGTTGCCGTGTAGATATCCCCCAGCTTGTAGGCAATAAAAAACAGCAGAATGGGGAAGAAATCGTAAAGGAACTTCATGGTAACGTTGGTGCTCTCATGTGCGGGCGAATGTAGCGGCTGTCAGTGCAGCGTCCGGTCAGTGCTCCATTTGCGGTAATAGCGATCCATGACTTCGCGGACATGGGGCGGGTAGTTTAACAAGTCCATCTGTTCCATGCCTTCGGAAAAGAACTTCGATGCGTCCTGCGGAAGGTGGGTGACCAGCGACTGAAAGGCAACGTCCATGGCTTCCGGCTGGTGTGTGCGTGTCGCGACGATGGCGCGGTTCATTTGTAATACGCGCCACGGCCGCCCCGGGTTGGTCTTTTCCAGGTCGTTGCGGATGATATCGTCGGTGCTGTCGAGCACTTCACCCATGGCCTGGTATAACGTCAGCAATTCGTCCGGGTTCCGGGTGGTGTTGGCCTGTTGCGCAAGCGCATCGACAACCGGTTCCAGCAGCTGGATTTTCCCGCCATGGTGGCCGATCCAGCGCGCCAGGCTAATGATGTGTATTTGCAAATTCCCGTGTGCCTCGGGGAGTCTGAGTCGACTGGCCCATTCCAGTGTTTCCTCGAACAGCCCCAGCGCATATTCGCCGAGTTCTGTGACAGCGCCCGTGCCGGGCGGGTTCCCGCTGCGCGTGTCGTATTCGGTGCGCCGCATGGCGTCAAACAGCTGTTTGAAGGCTTCAATCAGCAGCGGCGGCGTGGCGCCTTCCCCCTTCTCCTGCGGTTCCAGCAACTGATAGCTGTCGAGCAGTTCGGCAAGGTCGGAGGACAGCCCCTCGTGGAGGTTGGCCAGTGTCGGTTCGGGTAAAGACATAGCCTTACATCATACCGGATTGGCACGATTTACGCAGGGGGAAGCGCTGGCCGCGACGCTCCGGTACAATAGGCCGGATGGACGTTTGCTACGATTTACACAGCCATTCAACAGCTTCTGATGGTACCCTGGACCCGACAGTGCTGCTGGAGCGGGCCAGAAGCGCTGGCGTGGATGTGCTGGCGCTGACCGATCACGACACGCTGGCCGGCCTTGCCGAGGCGAAAGCGGCGGCGCGTGCGGCCGGATTATCCCTGATACCTGGTGTGGAAATATCCGTCAGCTGGCGGCATATGACCCTTCACATACTGGGGCTGAACGTCAGTCCGGCGCATCAGCCATTGCGTGACGGGCTGGCCAGCCTGCAGGACTACCGCGTCTGGCGTGCCGAGGAAATTGCCCGCAAGCTGGAGAAGAGTGGTATCGCCGGCGCCCTGAAGGGGGCACAGAGGCACTGCAAGGGCAGTATTCTCAGTCGTACCCATTTTGCGCATTTTCTGGTCGAAGCCGGCCGGGCGCCTTCCATACGTGATGTTTTCAAACATTACCTGGTACGTGGCAAGCCGGGCTTTGTCGGCGGGCAGTGGGCGTCGATGGAAGATGCATTGCGCTGGATCATTGATGCCGGCGGTCTGCCGGTGATTGCGCACCCCGCGCGTTACGGGCTGACGCGCACTAAACTCAACCGGCTGGTGAGTGAGTTCCAGGAAGCCGGCGGGGTGGGCATCGAAGTCGTATCCGGCAGTCATTCGCGCGACGAAACCCTGCACATGGCGGCGGTGGCGAGAACCCATGGCCTGTTTGCCTCCTGCGGTTCCGATTACCACGGCCCGGAAAAGCCCTGGGTAGAGCTGGGCCGTCTGCGCGACCTGCCGGACGGTTGCACACCGATCTGGCAGGCCGATAGCTGGCCGGCAGCCGCATGAGCCAGTTATTCCACATTCACCCGGACAATCCACAACCGCGATTGATCCGGCAGGCGGCGCAGATCATCAACGAGGGCGGGGTGGTCGCGTTACCCACGGACTCCTGTTACGCGCTGGTCTGTCACCTCGACGACAAGACGGCCGTGGAACGGATTCAGCGCATTCGCCATCTCGACAAAAAGCATAACTTCACACTGTTGTGCCGCGACCTGTCGGAGATCGCCAACTACGCGCGTGTCAGTAACTACGCCTACCGCTTTCTCAAGTCGCATACCCCCGGCCCATACACCTTTATCCTGCGCGCTACCGCTGTGGTGCCGAAACGCCTGCAACACAAAAAACGCAAGACGGTCGGTATCCGCGTTCCGGAGCACAATGTGACGACCGCGTTGCTGGCCGAGCTTGGACAACCGGTCATGAGCGTGACGCTCATATTGCCCGACAGCGACTTCCCCGAAACCGACGCCGGGGATATCCGGCAAAAACTCGAACACCAGCTTGATCTGGTGATCGATGGCGGGCATTGTGGCATCGAACCCACCACGGTGGTCGATCTGACCGGCGATGTGCCCGAAGTGACCCGCTACGGTAAAGGGCTGGTTGAGGAATTTTCCTGAGATGTTACAAACGATTTTTACCCAGGACCTGACGCTGGTGCAGCAGATCAGCGCCTGGCTGTTACCGGTGTTGCTCGCCATCACCGTGCACGAAGTGGCGCACGGCTGGGTCGCGCGTCTGTTCGGCGATCATACCGCCGAGATGCTGGGCCGCCTGTCGCTCAACCCGCTGCGTCATGTCGATCCGGTCGGTACCATCCTGGTGCCCGGGCTGATGCTGCTGTTGCCCGGCGGCTTCGTGTTCGGCTGGGCCAGGCCGGTGCCGGTCGACTGGCGCAACCTGCGTCGTCCCAAACAGGACATGGTGTGGGTGGCCGCCGCCGGGCCGGCAGTCAACCTGGTGATGGCAGTTGGCTGGGCGCTGGTTGCGCGGGTTGCGCAGGGGCTGCCGGCGGATAGCAGTATGGCCCTGCCGTTATTGCTGATGGGCGTGGCCGGTATGATGATCAATACCATTCTTGCCGTATTGAACATGTTGCCACTGCCGCCGCTGGACGGTGGCCGGGTACTGACCGGCCTGTTGCCGACGCGCTATGCCATACCTTTTTCACGTATCGAGCCCTACGGGTTCTGGATACTGATCGCGTTATTGATGACAGGGTCGCTGGGCTGGTTGATGCGACCGATAATGAACCTGATTCTGGGTCTCCTGGTATCGACCTCCGGCATGCGCGCGTGGGACTTCCAGCGCCTGCTGGGTGCGTTGATGTCATGAACACCGAACCATTGAGGAGCTGATCGACCTTGGCAAGCGCAACTGATAACCGGGTACTGTCCGGCATGCGACCGACCGGCCGCCTGCACCTTGGCCACTACCACGGCGTACTGAGAAACTGGGTGAACCTGCAACACGAGTACGACTGCTACTTTTTTGTTGCCGACTGGCACGCCCTGACTACCCACTATGAAGATTCGCATATCATCAGCGAAAGCGTGCTGGACATGGTCATCGACTGGTTGGCCGCCGGTGTCAACCCGGCCAGTGCCAAACTGTTCGTGCAGTCCGACGTGCCGCAGCATGCCGAGCTGCATTTATTGCTGTCCATGATCACGCCACTGGGCTGGCTGGAGCGCGTGCCCAGTTACAAGGACCAGCAGGAAAAACTGCGCGAACGCGATCTTGCCACCTATGGCTTTCTCGGTTATCCCTTGCTGCAAAGCGCCGATATCCTGGTCTACCGCGCCGGCGCCGTACCGGTGGGTGAGGACCAGGTGGCACATGTCGAACTCACGCGCGAAGTGGCGCGCCGTTTCAATCATCTCTATGGTCGCGAGCCGGGTTTCGAAGACAAGGCCGATGCCGCGATTAAAAAAATGGGCAAGAAAAATGCGAAGCTGTACCGCGAACTGCGCAAGCGATACCAGGAGCAGGGCGATACCGAGGCACTGGAAACCGGCCGCGCGCTGCTCGAAAGCCAGGGCAACCTGGCGATGGGCGATCGCGAACGGCTGTACGGTTATCTCGAAGGCGGTGGTCGCATCATCCTGCCCGAGCCACAGGCACTGTTGACACAGGCCTCGAAAATGCCGGGGCTGGACGGACAGAAAATGTCCAAGTCCTACGGCAATACCATTGCCCTGCGCGACGACCCGGACGAGGTGGAAAAGAAACTGCGCACCATGCCCACCGACCCGGCGCGCGTGCGGCGTGACGACCCGGGTAACCCGGACAAGTGCCCGGTGTTTCAGCTGCACCAGGTATACTCGGATGAGAACCGCCTGCAGTGGGTACGCGAGGGTTGCACCTCGGCCGGTATCGGCTGCCTGGACTGCAAGCAGCCGATCATCGACGCAGTGCGCAGCGAACTGGCGCCGATCCGCGAGCGCGCCCGTGAATTCGAGGAAGATCCGCAGCTGGTGCGCAACATTCTGCGCGAGGGGGGTGAGGCCGCACGCGATACCGCCGAAGAGACAATGGCTGAAGTAAGAGCCGCAATTGGCTTGAATTACTAGGTTTTTCAGGTCAGCACCCCGTCATTGCAGGTTTTCAATGGGGTCAGACTCGATTGATCTCGTCAATGCCACAGACTGACGTGTCAGCCGTGATCAATCGAGTCTGACCCC
>NZ_JBTTIO010000076.1:0-15856 GCF_058323355.1 Thiogranum sp. | reverse complement strand
ACGGCGTACAAAAACCAGTGCACCTTGTCGAAACCGGTCAACCAGATACCGATCAGGACGATGGTGGCCGCATTGAAAAAGAAAAACCGCATCGCTTTGCTTGCTTTTGTCATTTCGGAGTCTCCCGCTCAGACGCATGATCAGGGGTGAAAGCGTCGTAATGCACTTGCACCAGAACGCGGGAAATTGTAGAAATGTCTTCCTGTGATAACAATACTCAATATTGATACATCTTTGTTATCAGTCTTGTAACCAATTGGCGGCGCCTTATGGACAGTCTCAAACGCATGGTCATCTTCACTCACGTTGCCGAGGCAAGAAGCTTTTCCGTGGCCGCCCGTAAACTTGGCATCGCCAGGTCGGCTGTCAGTCGTCACATCACCCTGCTTGAGAAAAGTGTTGGCGTCCGCCTGCTGAACCGGACTACCCGCAGTGTCAGCCTGACAGAAGCGGGTGAAACCTACTATCAGAGCTGCGCCCGCATTGTTGCCGAGGCGGAAGCAGCAACCCGCCGTGTCAGCCAGCTGCGCGACGAACCGGCAGGCACCCTGAAGGTGGCCGGTCCCACGAGCTTCGGGAGCCAACTGGCCACCCTGGCAAGCAGATTCATGCAGCACTACCCGCTACTGAATATAGAACTGCTACTGGATGACCGGGTTACGGATATGGTCCGCGACAGTATCGATGTGAGCATTCGTATCGGCTGGTTAAATGATACCAATCTGGTTGCCCGTCATGTTTGTGAGTCGCCACGCCTGTTGTGCGCGTCCCCGGGTTATATCGAACGTCAGGGAAGACCCGGGTCACCGGCACGGCTTGAAAACCACGAGTGCATAATATTCACGCTGTTACCCACGCCGCATCAATGGACTTTTACACGAAATAATCGCAAGGAGACGATCCACGTGAGTGGGCGGTTTAAAACCAACAGCGCAATAGCCGTGCGCTCACTTATCCTGGACGGTGCCGGGATCGCGGCACTTTCGAATTTCCTGGTGTGTGACGATATCAAGGCGGGTCGCCTGGTACAGCTGTTACCCGGCTATGATTGCGGCAGCGCCGGCATCTATGCAGTTTATCAGCACCGGTGTCATCAACACGCCAAGGTACGATTGTTCATCGACTTTATCCAGGGGCGTCTGGAAGAGATGATATAAACGCATACGTGAAAATTGCGTTCAGGCAAGCGACCAGGGGAGAGATACCGTTGTTTACATCGGTTGTCAGCGTCGGTGAGTTGCAGTGCGCTGCGTCATCGGATGTGTTGATATTATACGGTAGATAGTATACATAGATAATGTAGGGCTGATCGACACGGATCGGCCGGGCGGTTAATGCCCAGGGGGGGCACAATTTATCTTTTTGCCGTTATCCTGTATGCGCTGGCGCCGTGACTGTCCAGGGTCAGGGTGACAACAGTGCGGGTGCACGAGGCAAACATGGCTCGCAGGCCAGGCTGGCATGTACGATTCTGCTGGTAGACGATCACCCTGCAATGGCGGAAGGTATTCGCAGCCTGTTGTCCGCCAGCTACCGGGTGGTTCTGGCGGGGAACTTCCATGAAACCATGGAGCGGCTGCGCCGCGACACCGATGTGGCGCTTATCCTGCTGGACCGTAGCCTGCCTGATGCAGACGGCATGATGGTATTGTCAACGCTCAAGCGACGCTACCCCGATATTCCTGTCGCGATGATTTCGGCTGATGAGAAACTTGCAACGATTCGCCTCGCACTGCAATTGAAGGCAGCGGGGTATATCCCCAAGACGCAGCCCCCCGGTGAGCTGCGTCGTGCGGTGGATGCGCTGGTCGCAGGGGAGTGCTGGCTTCCTGATGAGGTACGCCGGCAACTTGATGTCGAGCAGTCTCCATGCTCGAACCGACAGGGCCTGACTCCGCGACAATACGATGTTCTGCGTCTACTGCAGGCAGGGCTGGACAACAAGGTCATCGGCAACAGTCTGGGTATTTCGGAAACGACCGTTAAAACGCACATCAGCGCCCTGTTCAGGGCACTGGGCGCGCGTAACCGCACCATGTGTGTGCGCACGGCGCGTCAACTGGGACTACTGGATTAAGCCGCATGTCGCCCGACGTCCGGCTGCGGCATGGCCCCGCCTCACTACGAAACCCGGGGAGACATGCGGGTTAAAACGCGCCGCAGTTCATCCATATCGACGGGTTTGTGGAGAACAGGGTAGCCGTTTGATCCGGCTTCCCGCAGGCGATCCGGTGCAGTGTCGCCGGTGATGATGGTCATGGGCGGGAGGACGTCCAGGTGTTGTTCCAGTTGCCGGATCAGGTCGATGCTGGTCAGTCCACCGCGCAGTCTGTGGTCACAGAGGATGTGATCCGGCACACCCTGTTGTTGAATCAGGCGTAACGCCTGTTCCGGTCCCTCGGCACTGTCACAACGCATACCCTGCGATTCCAGCGCGGCCCGCATTGCGGTTCGTACCTGTGCCTCGTCATCAACGACCAGGATATGCAGGCCATCGAGGACGCCACCCGGTAATTTGCCTGTGCTGAAAGATGTCTGCGGGTCGGTGCGGGAAGCGCCAACCGCCCGGGGTAACACAATACGAAATACCGACCCTGTACCAGGACGGGAACAAAGCTGAAGTTCTACATTCAGAATGCCCGCCAGTTGACGGCAGATGGCCAGGCCCAGGCCCAGGCCACGCGTTTTGTCGCGCTCGGGATTGTCGATTTGATAAAACGGCTCAAAGATACGTGCGCGTTCTTCCTCACGGATACCCGGCCCGGTATCCCAGACTTCGATCATGCAATGTTGGCCGCGAATTCTTGCCGCCATCAGTACGCCGCCGTGCGAAATGTAACGGAAGGCGTTGGCGAGCAGGTTACGCAGCAGGTTGGTCAGTAGTGTGGGGTCGCTGGTGAGCATGACCGGTGTGGGACGGACGGAATACTTCAGTTGTTTCTCTCTCGCCAGTGGCAGAAACTCACCCAGCAACCGGGTAAAGACTGTACCCAGTTCGAAGTTGCTGATATTGGGTGATATCACGCCCGCATCCAGTTTCGACAGGTCGAGGAGGGATTCGAGCAGGTCGGACAGGCCTTGAACGCTGGCATCGAAATCCCGGAACAGGGTTTTGCTGCGCGGGCTTGAAAGCTCCGACCTGAGCGCATAGGCGAGCAGTTTGATGGCGTGCACCGGTTGGCGCAGGTCATGGTTGGCCGAGGCCAGGAAACGGGTTTTGGCCATGTTCGCCTGTTCCGCCAGCTGTTTTTTCTGCTTGAGTTGCTGGATCAGGTTGAGGTTTTCAAAGCGCAGCTGGATACCTTCATAGATAACCCGTCGCGCCTGACGCGCGACCCGGATCATCATCAGCAGGAACAGGATCAACAGCACGGCCAGCACATGCTCCGCGCCGTCGCCACGCAGAAGCAGGTGGACAGACAAAATCCCCAGCGCCATGCCGTTGAAAGCATAAAAAGCCGGTAACCAGTTGGCGGTGACAATGATCTGCCCGGCAGCCGTGCCAATGATGATGACATATAGCAGGGTTTGCAGCGTGGTCTGTTCCGGTACATAAAACAGCGCGCCTGCTGCGCCCCACAAGCCGCCGACCGCCAGCGATGTCAGGGTGAAACAGGTACCCCAGCGGTCGATATCCAGGTCGCGCTGGTCTGTACGCCGGTTAAACGCACGGGCCAGCACAATGCGCAGCACATACAAGGTGAACAGACCGGCCATCCAGCCAACCAGCAGCCTTTTGTCGATATAGGTCCAGTACAGGGCGACCACAGCGACGGGGAAACTGAACTGGATCGTGGTGATGCCCGGCAACTGGTCGAAAAGAAAACTCAGTGCCTGGCGACGTACCGCCGGGTCGTTGATCAGGTCGTGTTCGATGGCCGTGCTGTTCATGGTTCCCCCTGCCTCCGACAGTGATGCAACGATTCAGGCGTTATGCCCGGTTGAGCATCCAAAATACCAGTATTGCATATCTTCCGGGCAATATTGTCCCGCTACAACGGGAGGGGGACTCCTACTTTTGTAGGATGGGGCCAATCCGGGATACATCCGATAATATGCTTATGGCCGTGTGTGACGTGGAAAATGCCGGCCCGGAAAAGGAGTGAACCTTGTCCCGGTCTGGTGCGACCTACCGCTGGCATGAACACGCCTTAACACAGGAGAAATGACAATGATAAAAACACACGGTAACGTCGAACAGTCTATTGGCTGGTGGGCAATGCTGACCGTCACGCTACTACTGACCTCGACACTACAGGCGGCGCAGGTCGGTATCGACTGGCAGTGGGCCAATCCAGTACCACAGGGTAATCCATATAACGCGGTGGCTGACAGCGGCGGCCAGGGTGTGACTGTTGCTGTGGGCGATTTGGGGAGTATTGTAGCCAGCCTGGATGGCGTGACCTGGACAGCACGCTCATCGGGTGTTACGGCTAACCTCTATGGGGTAACAGCTGACAATATCACGGTTGACGCTATCTATGCGGTGGGAGAGCAAGGCACCATCCTCCTTAGTGGATCAGGTATTACTACCTGGCATGAGGAAAGTTCAGTTACTACAGAAACGCTTCGTAGCGTGACTTTCAATCAGAATGCTTCTGCTCCCCTGTTTGTCGCCGTCGGGGATAATGGCACCATTTTGACCAGTATTGGCAGTACCAACGTTGGTAACGGCCCATGGATAGTGCAGACTGCGCCACCAGGTGCCGGTAATCTCATGGGCGTTACATGGAGTTCATCATCTGGTCTGTTTGTAGCAGTCAGTGATAGCGGAAAAATTCTCGCAAGCACAGATGGTGTTAGCTGGACCTTTGAAAATTTTGTTGCCGGAAATCCTACTACAGCGCCGAATGGTTTTAATGCCGTAACCTGGGACAGTGCCAATGCCCAGTTTGTTGCTGTCGGAGCCTCCGGTATTATCGAGACAAGCGCAACCGGTGCTAACTGGGTGCAGCAAGCATCCGGCACAACAGCCGCGCTCACGGGCATCGCCCAACAGGGTACGAAACTGGTTGCTGTAGGTCGTTTTGTAACGCTGAGCAGTTCTGACGGTGGTGTTAGCTGGACGGTTCAGCCTGCCGGCACAAATCTGGATCTGCACGCCGTCACGAACAATAATGGCGACCTCAGTAGTGCATTTCTTGCCGCGGGGGTTGGTGGTCGTCTTTTAACCGGTTCTGATGGTAGTAGCTGGACGCAGCAACAGCCAACAAGTAGCCTGACAGGTGGTTTGACCCAGGAGCGCATTGAGGACGTTGTCTGGAATGGAAGCCAGTTCCTGGTGGTCGGCAGTATGTTTGATAGTAGTGGAACGCGAACGTTTACCAGCAGCGACGGCATAAACTGGTTATCGCACAGTGCTATGGCTGCGCCAGATACCGCTGTTGTATGGGATGGCAGTTCAAGGTTTGTTGGTATTGACAGCGGCGGTTCAGCTTATACCAGCCCGGACGGTATTGCCTGGACGCAACACACTGTGGGCACGGGTATCAATCTATTTGATATTGGCTGGGATGGTGCGCAGTTTACGGTTGTCGGACTGGGTGGCGTTATTTTCACCAGTCCGGATGCGACCAGTTGGACAGCGCGCACATCGGGTACCACTAATGCGCTTGAGGCTGTGGCCGGCAACGGCTCGGTCACTGTCGCTGTCGGTGACAACGGTACCCTGATCACCAGCAGTGATGGCGGTGCCAGCTGGGTGGCACCTTCGGTACCTGCACTTGGCGTCAACTCACTTATTGATGTGCTCTGGAACGGCGCTCAATTCCTGTCTGTAGGGACTCAGGGGCTAATCCTGAGTAGCCCCGATGGCAGCAACTGGACCAGCCGGACGTCAGGTACAAACGATACTTTGAAAGGTCTTTCCTGGGATGGTACGCAGTTTATCGTTGTCAGCGCCCAGGGTGGCGTGCTCACCAGCCCGGATGGCGTGACATGGACCAGCCAGACATCCGGCACGACGAATACATTAACGGCAGTTGCAGGTACCAGTACCCGGCTGGTTGCCGTGGGTTGGGACGGAACGATTCTGACCAGTGAGGGCAGCGTACCAACTGCGCCGGCTGCCAGCTCAGGTTCTTCCGGCGGCGGCTGCACGGTGAACGCCAGCGCCGCTTATGATCCGACCCTGTTGCTCTGGCTGTTAATTGGTGGTGTATGGCTGGCAAGAAAACCCGTGAAGGCCTGAGTCAACACACTATCTGAACGTATCGCGGCAATCTCTCCGGTCCGGGTCGAGGCTGTGAGAGGTTGCCGCATTTTTTTGAACCACCGGGCACTTGATTACGACTCAATCACTGAACGCGCGACAAGGTCGTGCACACAATGAATCAATACCAGAGGAGTTATACCGCATGAAACAGTCACAGTCTTCCCGGCCGCATTTTTCCCTGTCCCGGGTTCTGCCCGCCCTGGCGCTTGCTGCGCTGACAAGCGGGTTGGCAATGTCTGCCCATGCTGGCGATGGCCTGGCCGGGGCTTATCAGCCGCCGGTGATCAAGCCGGGTGTCGTTAAACCTGCGATCAACAAAAATCAGCTGATTCAGCGTGGCGTCGGGGTGCGGGCGCCGCTACTGCGCCCCCGCACCTGCCCGGATCTGGTTATCCAGGGTTTGCATGTCAACAATGTGCAGTTTTACAACGGCAACTACATCATTCGTCTGGCCGGCGTGGTCCGGAATATCGGTTCGGCGGATTACCGTTCCGGTCCGAGTCAGCAGAGCGTGCGTTTTTCCGGCGCCGGTCTGAATGCCAGTGCACTCCGTTTCGGGAATGTCCCCAGGGGCGGAAGCGTGCCTACCGGTGCGATTTTCCGTAACATAGCGGGTGGGGAGTTTATACCGGATATTCAGGCGGTGCTCAGTTTCGATCCGGATATCGCCAGTGATAACAATCCGGGCAACGATGAGTGCAACACCCGAAATAACAAGGCAGTACTCAGCCGCGCGGAAATTCAGCGTGCCATCGACGGCTACCAACGCACGCATGTGCGACGTTAAGCCGGGGACGCGGACGATCTGCAACTGCAATCTCGCGGTCAGTAACACGGGGGGGATAAAAATGAGATGGATGCGCCACATTCCAGCGTGGATCGCTATCGGGTTACTACTGAGCGGCGGTTTGACATCCGCAGCCGCCGGTGACAACCCGCTTGTCTCCCCCGGTGTATTGAAACAGCCCGCAGTGAAGGTGACACCAAAGAAGGTGACGCCAAACGTGCTGGAGCAGAACCACGACAAGACCAAACTTCCCGTACCAGTTCGTAAGCTGTCTGTGAAACCTGCACAGAACGCCATAACAGCACCGATCCGTCCGGCGCGGGAAGTACCGGTCGTTGCGGCGCCAACGGGTTCTGCCAGTGTTACCGTACCTCGCACGCTTCAACAACCCGTCATCCGGAAACCGATTGTGCCCGTGGCCCCTGCCACCCGGCCAACCGGTTCGAAGTCGCCCGCGCTGCGCAATCCAGGAGCCTGGTTCCCGGGGAAGGTTAAGAAATCACCCATTAATAATCCGTCGGCCAGCGGGTTCCATGGTGATCGTGTAAAACCCGCGCACGGTGGCTTTGTGCCGCCATCGTTGCCAGGGTCAAAACGATTCGGACTCAACAGACCCGTTACCGGCCCGGTTGGCAAATCCATATTACCGCCCGCTGTGACAGCCGGGCCACGACATCTGCTCGGGGGAGATGCACCGTCTGCGCCGGCGACACTCAACGGGCGTGGTATTTCCGCCGTGGCTACGGATACGCTTCAGCCTGATCTGATGATCGAGGACATTTCCCTGGATGCATCGCGCCGCGCGGTACTGGTGAAGTGGCGCGAGGCCAATCATCGGCCGTTACCTGCGGGTGAATTTGACTGGGCGGTCGGGCTGGGTGACGTGCATATGGCCTCCGCAGCACGCGTCCGGGAGGCCCGGGCCGGCCTGTCCCGGCTGTCTGGCAGGAATCCACGGCGGCCTGCGTCTGGTCGTTCCGAAGATTTTACAGGGGGTTCGGGGGGCGATGAGGAAAGAGAACCTGCAGGCATAATGTCAATCGGCAGTGGCACCGTGCGGGTTGCCGAAGGCGACAGCCGCGGCCAGTTCCTGGCGCCGCTCGATTTGTACGCTGGCCTGATACGTGATCAGCCCTATCTGACGGTAAAAGCAACCCTCAACACAGGTGGCCGCTACGCGGAGTCCGGTCGTGATAATGATACCTTGACCAAACAGGTTCCCTATCCGCGTCATACCGGGGCGCAAGCGGTGCCCGGAGAAATCCCGTCACAGGTGATCGCGGTGAGTAGCCGGCCAGCGCGCGGTAACGAGTATGTCACGGTGCGCTATTCCCTGGCGGGCAGCCGGGCGGGGCGTATGGGGATTCAGTGGAAAAACGGCGGAACCACCGTGCCAATGGACTGCTATCCCAATGGGGGTGACGGCTTGAGCAGTGCACCGCCGGGACTAAACCAGCAGCTGACGTTTGTTTGCCAGGTGCCGGTGCAGCCGCGTGCCAGTACCGACAGTACGCAAAATATGACTATCAGCACGGTGTTTTACGATGGCAACGGCCACAAGTTACCGGGTTATACGACGCCTGCTGTTTTGCACTTCCCGCAGAGTGCGAGTGCCAATAGCGGGCACCCCGATCTTGACGTACAGATCGTCATGGCGCAGCGCTATAACGGCAAACCCTGGGTCACTGTGCGGATCAGAAATGAAGGCAATGCGCCCAGCCCGCAGAGTCGTATCGTGCTGGAGTCCTCACCGACCGATGACGGCGCCTGTCGCTGGCCACACGGCGCGCGCAAAACCGTGCCGGTGCTGGCGCCCGCTGAAGTGTTTGATGCGAACCTGCCCGGCGACTACTGTCACGGTGAACCCGGGAGTTACCGCGTCAACGCGCAAGCGGAGCGGATCAGACTGAGCGCGCGCATCGAAACCCCAGCTGATGAACTGAATCAGCGTAACAACAGCGCCAGTCGCTTGTTGAACGATGCGCTGCGCGACTCACCGGCGAAAGATCTTGTCACGCGTATCGGCAGCGTGGTGCTGGTCAATCCGCCTGCCGGTGCCGACAATTGCGCCTATTACGATGCGCATATTCGTATTGACGGGGGACCGTTTACTTCACCTGTTACAGCAGAGTTACGTAGCGATGTCGCGCGCGCGGGAGGTCCCGTGCCGCCTGAGGTCCGGGTTGATTCCAGTATGAGGCTGACGGCAACCACCCGCGGCTGTGTTGTGCTGCCGGGTCGCCGCGTAGAGATTCGTCTGCACTATGCGAATGGGCGCAACAGTCCGTGGCAGGTCGTTCAGGGCATCCAGGGGAACCGCGTGACAGAGGTGCGAGGCGGGTCGGAGACAGTGAAGAGGCTGCAACCCGCGCCATGAGGTCAGCTTGCATGTTCGGCGACTGCGATGAACCGACAGGAAGTTTGAACCATCCGGCGACAGCCGGCGACTCATTCAGCAGAACCCGTGTCGGGATTGCCAAAGCCAGGGAGAAAAAATGAAAAATATCACGCGTAGTGGATTTCTTGCGGTTGCGCTGTCGTTGTCGATCAGCGGCATGACACCTGCTATCGCCGGCAACAACCTGATGCTTTCCCCGGGGGGATTAAAACAACCCATGATGAAACCGGCTCCGGACAGCGCACGGCAGTACCACTATCGGGCCGAGACACGCGCACCAGCAAAGAAACAGGGTAAGGTTCAGACTGGAGGACTGGCCTGGCAATGTCAGGGCAAGGCCTGCACGATCAGTGGCCCCTGGCCAACCCCCGCCGTCAGTGCCTGTCAGGCCCTTGCACGGCAGGTTGGCCCGCTCCGCTCGTATGGCCACGCGGGCCAAAAACTTTCTGCTCAACAGTTAAAACAGTGCAATGCCGGCATCGGGAAGAAATCGCCGGCCGTCGCAGCAGGTGTTGCTGGCCGAAAGGCCGTCCAGTCCGGCGCTCGTGTCGGCTTGAAACCGGTTTTGCCATCGTTGCCCACGCGCCCGTTGCCGGCACCGGTGGCCATAAAGAAAACACAACCGGTAACGTCAACAGTGGCCAGGCGTCCCGAAACATCTGCACCTGTTGGTGTCGTAGGCACCCAGCCGCCCCGGCGTCAGGGTGGCTTCGCACTGCAGGCTGTACCCGGGATAAAAGCACCGGGGCTGAATAAGCCGGTTACCGGTATGGCTGGAAAACCCCTTCTGCCGATGGGTGCGAAGGGCGGGCCACGGCACGTATTACGTGATGGTGATGCGCCACGACCAGGCCTCGGCGGTTTTGCACCGGTACCCGGTGCCGGTGCAAGTATTGCCCATGCACCGGTTATTGGCCCGGCGGGTACATCGCTTTTGCCTGCACAGATAAAACTTACGGTTGATTACCTGGTTAATGCAAGTGATGGTAGGCGAATCTATATTGAGAATGGCAGAGCAGCCGCTGATAAATTCATACCCTTTCGCAGTTCATTAACGGCGCAACTTAGCCTGGAGAATTCAGGTGGAGAATCAGCAACGGTTCGTGTTATGGCGGCAGGTGCGGTTCCGTCCAGGGCTGTTTCCGTGTCCCCCGGTGAAACAAAGCATATCCGCTTGAGTACAACACCGTTGGAAAGTCTTGTGCTGGATACAGCTTACGACGGCCCCCGCTATGAGGCGTCTTACTATCTGGTTATGCCAACCAGACCATTCCAGGAATTCAGTGATGCGAATAATCGTGACAATCGGGCACGCGCGATCGTAGGTGTTAGAGGCTCTCCCCTGGACAGGGTGAATTTGGGCGTGGACATTTCAAATATTCGCCTCATCATGAAAAAGGTTCCTCTCGATCGTAATGTCAGGGCGCGTCTTAATGGCAAACTGGACTCGGGGATTGACGAGACTGTGACCGCGCGTGTTACGTTCAGGAATGCGGGAAATATCGCGTCAGAAGCAACCACTGTGCAGATAAAACTCGAAAGCACCCGCCCTGCAGTTGCTCCAGAATCCGACAAGTCACTAATCCGTACAGGGTTGACAGCCGGCAGCAATGCACCCGGTGGCACAATTACCATTAGCGTGCCTGTACCGTCCATTCCAGCGGGCGGTCAGGTTACCCAGGATATTAGTTTCTATCGCGTGTTGCATGCACTCTGGGATCGCGACATTCGACGATCGAAAGGATTAGGTCTCAGGCATGGCCATATGCACATTCCGGAGGCTCTGGGTGCTTATGCCTGCGGTTTGAACAATTGGGGCAAGTATCAGGGCTGGAATGGTTCATACTTTCAAATTACAGTGTCCTTCCCGGAAACCACCGGGGGTGGAAGCACTTACGCGTCGCGCCTGATAGCCGGGCATTTTGCAGCGACCCAGGACAGGTTGGGGTGTGATGCAGAACAAGTACGATCACTGCCATCCCGTTAACTGGAACAAAAAAGGCCTGGATCTTAAGGAAGATCGACAGGGCCAAGGCCGATTGATCATTCCAGGAACGCTATTGCAGCCAGGACAAGTTTATACCATTCACAAAAAGTTACCGGAGGAAGGACAATGAAGTTGAATAAACAGACTGGACCGATCGCACTGCTGGCGGGTATGAGCTTGTTCGGCATGCAGCCGGCATCCGCCGATGTAACCGTGGTTTACAAAATGACCTCACGGGATGGTAGCGGCACGCAAACCATCCGCTATGCCGACAAACAGCACGTTCGGCTCGATATGGGCGGTGCGGGCAACCGGACAATGAGTATGCTGAAACTGGGCGACAAGGTTTACAGCATTTCCGGGAAAGTGGTTCAGGATATGTCGCAGCTTGCGGAAATGATGGCTTCCATGGGAATGGGAAAGAAGGGCGGTAAGCAGGCGCAGACCCCGATCACATTTGAAGATACCGGAAGGACCGAAACCATTGCCGGCATTCGCGGCAAGGTATACCGCTTTGTCGATAACGGAAAGCGGCATGAGGTGGTGCTTGGGAAGAACAAGGATTTGCAGGATGCAGTGTTGGGCGTGGTGGAAATCACCAAAGCGGCAACCGGGATGATGTCATTCGGCCCTTCCAGCCGGGTTCAGCAAGACGCCTCCCTGAAAAGCATGGCTCTGCTGCGCCTGGATGATCGCGTTCGCTTGCAGTCAATGAATACCCGTGATGTGCCCGCTGCGACGTTTAAACTTCCATCCAGGCCCCAGCAAATGGGTGGCATGGGCGGACTGATGAAAGGGGTTATCGGGAAGTAACGACTGGCTCGTGAGGAGCGACGTATGCAACGTCTGAAAGGATTTTGGTGGCTGTTTGCCTGCCTGCTTATGATGGCTTTAACGGCAACTGCGCAAGAGCGGATGCCGGATTTGTTCCCCGTGGTGGTTGATGCCAGGCAAGGATACATGGAGGTTCGTAATATCGGTGATGCTGTGGCGGAGCCCAGCCAGTTATATGTTGTCTGCTCGATGATCCGTTCGGGTAAGCCGGCCGTTTCCTGTGCCACTGGTTTGCATTTACCCGGATTTATCGAGAAATGGAATACCTTGCCCTTTGATATCCCCGCCTTACAGCCCGGTGACAGCTTTCGTGTGAACCTGTTTGGTTCCGGTTCTTTTCCGCGCCAGGAAGGTGTTATATATGGAATGAAAATAACCACTGATCCGCTCAAACACATTGCTGAATCCAATGAGGCGAACAATTACACGCGCCTTGATACGACACCGGGTTATGCGATTCCAGGCAATGGCACCCGCTTTGATAAATTGCACGTAGGGTATTTTAAGCTGAATTTATTGATGGCGGGTAAGCCGATTCGTTTCGAGTTTGGCCGTACTTCGGGCGCCAGGGGTTTCCCTTCCGATGAACAAATGTTTTCTTCCGAAACCGGAGAACCCGTCGCGCCGTTGGAAATTGCCAATGATCGGCAGCCGGCAAAGTTCCGTGTGGGAGTCTATGATTTAAAGGTTCACGAGCGTGCTGTCGGTGGCAAAGAGATTGTGATTAAAGGAATAGCCATTCGCGAAGGAGAGACTGCTGAAAAAACAGTCGAGATTCGTCAACCCGGGCAGTTGAATATCAAGGCGCGCTGGACCGGCCAGCCATACGATATTGCCGCGTGCGCGGCATATCACAACCCTTTCAATCTTAATCGTTTGGGAGCGCTCATGGGCGGTGGTAGCGGGTCAGGGGGCCGTAGTCGTGGGAATTGTCTTGACCCGAACGTTTTCCTGAGGGCGTCGATTTCCAGTCCGGGGCGAAGCGATGGCGATATTGCCAGAGATATATATTTTGAAACCAGAGGCACCAGAGATTCCACCGGAAAAATAGATGATGATGCGCGTATTCAGGCCATCGATATTGAGCCAGGTGTTTATGACATTACAGTCTGGCCTGTCATACAAGGTGATCATCGGGAGCTGGAGCGGACCCTGAAAGGCGTCACAATCACAGCGGGCGGAGTCACACAAAGAAAACTCGAATTCCGCTGGCCGGAAAAAAACAGGATGAGAAATGACTGAATTATTACTGTCCCTGGTTCATTCCTTTGCGGTGACTTCCATGATGCTGATCGCACTGCTGGCCACACCGACCGCATGGGCCGGGAAATTGCTGGACGAGATGCAGGTGCAGGATACCTGCGGCACCATCTATGCCGATAAACTGGCCTCGTGTACGCCGTTTCAGTGCCAGAAGCCAGCCGCTATGACGATGATGATGGGGTTCCCATCCGAGGTGGAACTTAAAAAGATGCCACCGGAACGGCAGCGGAAGATGAGGAAGTCCATGGCCGAGGCTGAAAAGAAAATAGCTGCCATGTCGCCAGAAGCGCGCGAGGCGATGAAGGCCAAACTGTTATCGACTCTCGAAATCAAGGGCGTCGATGCGCAGGGTCGATGTCAAACCCGTAGTACGGGAGGCCCGGGTATTCGAATGGATTGCCTGCTGGATGCAAGCCTGTTGAAAAAGGTCAGTGATTTCACAAAAGCAGAGGAAAGTTCACAGCATATTCGACTTGCTACCGGTTCAGACTCGGGTAATCCCTGGCAGGAAGCGCTACAACATGGTCAGTGCAAATCGCTTACAAAAGACCCGGATGCCGGCTGGATCAGCATGGACCAGATGAATCGAATGGCGCATATCGAACTGAAACTGTCAGAACATGGCAAGCCTGTGGATGGCCACATTCAGGTTTTTAACAGCAGTGATGGCGAGATTCTTTTTGACAAGCCTGTTGAAACAAGCCAGGGCGCGCGTGAGATCAACCTGAACCCGGGCACATTTGATATTCAGGTCGCGAGCAAGAATCCTCAATTGGCCGCTGTCTGGTTTCGTAACGTCCGGCTTGGCGCGGCAAATGTTTTCAGGAAGGAGGTCGAGTTTTATCCTGGCCCGGGAGCCCCCGATACCCTGTTTATCCTTGACGCCTCCGGCAGCATGTGGGGTCAGGTCAACGGCAAGCCTAAAATTACTATCGCCAAAGACGTCATGGCAAAACTGGTCCCTGAGTTACCGGATAATAACCGTATCGGCTTGATTGCCTATGGGCACCGGCGCAAGGGTGACTGTAATGATGTGGAAACCCTGGTGGAGTTGGGCGCCAATGACAAACAGGCTGTTCTGAAGGCCGTCAAGGGACTCAATGCAAAGGGCAAGACACCACTCACCCGTTCGGTGAACCAGGCATTCAACATGTTGCAAAGAACAAAACAGCCTGCAACGATCATCCTGGTGAGCGATGGCATCGAAAGTTGCAATGCGGATCCCTGCCAAACGGTGAAAGCGGCAAAAGAACACGGTGTGAAGTTTATCCTGCATACGGTCGGTTTTGGTTTGAGCGAGAAAGAGAGCGTACAACTCCAGTGTATGGCAAATGCCGGTGGCGGCGAGTATTTCCAGGCCAACAGCGCCGAGGATTTGCTTAAATCCGCCCGCACGGCCGTGCAGCCCAAGGGGATATTGAAATTGACCGTGAAGGTTAACGGAAAGGTGAATGACCTGAGTTACCGCGTTGAAGATACAAAGACCGGAAAGGTTATTCAGCAACCGGTGTTGCCGATACCATCAGGCATGCCTGTTCGTCTACCAGCCGGTCAATACGCCGTGTTCGTGTCACCTGCCGGGGTGAGTGGCGCCAGTGAACAGAAAATATCACTGAATATCGAGGCCGGCGAAGTCATCAACAAGACACTGATTTTTGGCAAGGGGGTATTGCACCTGACGGTAACGGTGAATGGGAAACCGGTCCACGCCAATATCCACGTGGAAGACTCAGCCACCCATAAGGGAGTTTACGAAAGTTCTGTGTTTGGCTGGGATACCCCGTTGGACATCGATCTGGCGGCAGGCAAGGTGGACGTTGTGGTGCAGGTCGGTGGGGAGGAAATACAAGAACGACGGGTAACGGGCGTTGAAATCGTGGCGGGGAAAAAGACCGGACTGGTGATTCCTGTAGAAACCCGATCCGATACCCCCAATGCGGCTGACGACAATGGGATGGAGCAAAATACGGATCGCCCCGGCGGTGGTGATTTCCGCCACTTTTCCCCGGCTAGCGATGATCCTGCCCTGTGCCAGAAAGCGTGTCAGGCCGATGCGCAGTGTAAGGCGTGGACCTATGTGAAGCCGAATACCGTGCAGGGACCACGGCCCAATTGCTGGCTTAAAGCGGGCATTCCAACCACTACGCATAATACCTGTTGTGTGTCAGGTCTCAGGCGTGAGTGACAGCAACCGGCCCCCGGAGGAAGGTTTGTTTGAACCGAACATGACGTTGCGCCGACCAACAGGGTATACGAAAGCAAAATAACAAGAGGGTAAGGACTGTGAGAATAGCCACGCACAGGAAAAAGATCTGTTGTCTGCTGCTGTCCCTGCTGGTGCTGCCGCCAGCCGGCTATGCCGCTGACAAGAAA
>NZ_JBTTIO010000075.1:0-15128 GCF_058323355.1 Thiogranum sp. | reverse complement strand
CGGCGATTGTTTGGTGACTTTATTTTGAGCATTGTGTCGTTCGGCATGCTCCTGATGTTTTTTGTCGGTGAGAGCTATTATGTATTTACGCCGTACTGCCTGGTGATTATCGCCGGGGCATTCGTCTACGAAGGCTCAAGACAGAAAGAACATGAGGCAGGTGAATCTGTCCGGGTGGGCTAGGGCGATTCCGGTGTGGCCATGAACCTCTCCAGTGCTTTCGATCCCCTCAAGGGCTTCATGACTGCGCAGACGTCCCGGCCTCCCGAGCTGGGTGATCTCGACTTGCATACGCTGACACCGTTTCAGCGTGCGCTTCTGGTGCTGGATGGTACTGTCACCAAATTCATCGAGGCCTATACGCTGGAGCCATTGGATATCATTCGTCTGGCCCAGGATCAGCGCCAGTTGTCCCGGCCGCATCCCTGGCTGGATGCAGCGGAAGGAACCACAATCGCCTTGCGCCAGGTATTGATACGAGGCCGGCACAGCAAAACCTTTTATACCTATGCAGTTTCTCTTCTCGTACTGGATCGTTTGCCGGAACATGTCAGGGAGGGTGTAGAACGGCAGGGCGAGGGGATCGGCCGTTTACTGAACGATACGGCGCTGGAAACCCGACGTGAGGTGCTCTGGTGCGGGAAAGAGCACCTTCAGAATTTACCCGAGGCCGTCAGAGTGACCAGTGATGGCCACTTTATCAGTCGCGCTTACCGGATTATTGCCAATGGTGAACCGGTTGCATTGATCAACGAGAAATTCCCTGCTACGCCTGGTAACTGGCCGTCATGAGGTCGGGGGCAGGCATTGCATTGGCTAAAGTCTGATACAATGCAAAATTCATAAATACACTTTTATAGCAAGGTTTTTCATCAATGAGTGACAGTGATTCAATGAAGGTTGATACCCCACCGCTACAGGCAATCGACCCTGGCGAGTCAGTTAAGGAAATCCGGCAGGTTCTCGCCAAAGCCAGGAAGCGGCTCAAATCCATGCCCGATGACAGTGTGCCTGTTGATCGTGCGCGCGCCTTGCTGGATGTCGCCGAGCCGATGCTTGGACTTGGACAGAATGAAGACGCCTGGACGCACGCCCGTGAGGCGTTCAGCGTTTTTGTCGACTACGAGCACTGGCAGGATGCCGTTGAGGCCGCCGATATTCTTTACCAGTGTAACCACAAGGATTCGATCCGTGCCCTGGGTCACGGGATCTGGCTGTCGGTGACCTATCCGGTCAGGGCGCAGACGACGGTGGCATTACTGGACCACGTGATTGACGAGACGCCCGATGAATCAGACGGGGCGGCCGTGGCGGCGATGGTGGCGCACTATATTGTTGACTTGCGCACGGAAGGCGAGGAGAAGAAAAGCCTTGGCTTTCTGACGACGCAGATGATTGCGCGCGTGGCCAAACGCCAGCGAGGTATCGAGGACCAGGACACACTGAACACCTGGATCGAGATGTACAAGCTCAATGATGTTCCCGAGCTGTTCAAACGCCTGGCGCTGATTGTCGATGTGCTGGCAGGCGATACCTGGTGGTTTGACCGCGATGCATTGCGTGCAAAACTGCCGGTTAACTGATTGCTGATGCATCAACCCGAACGTGTCCATCCGGTGATGGAATACATCGATACGCCGGCAGCGCTGGAGGCATTCTGTGCTGCACTCAAGGGCTGTGAATGGATCGCACTGGATACAGAATTCATCCGCGAAAAAACCTACTACCCGAAGCTGTGCCTGGTGCAGGTGGGTGTGCCTGAACGCTGCGCCTGTATCGATCCGCTGGCGCTGGATTCCCTGCAGCCGCTGTACGACCTGTTGTTCGATACCTCGATTACCAAGGTGCTGCATGCCTGTTCCCAGGACCAGGAGATATTTGCCAACCTTACCGGCAGGGTGCCAGCACCAATATTCGATACCCAGCTGGCGGCCCCGTTACTGGGTCTTGCCGAGCAGATCGGTTACGGCAACTTTATTAATGAAATACTGGGGGTCTCGCTGGAAAAGGCACACGCCCGCGCCGACTGGTCACGGCGCCCCCTGTCCCGTGAGCAACTGGAATATGCTGCTGACGATGTGCGTTACCTTGCCGAAGCCTATCCCGGCGTCAGGGATCGCCTTGCCGGGCAGGGCAGGTTGGCCTGGCTGGAGGCGGAGTTCTCGCCCTATGAACAGCTGGAGCGTTACCAGGGCGATCCACCCGATGCCTGGAAACGCATCCGCGGTCTTGAAAAGCTTCGTCCCAAAGCCTTGTCCATCGTCCAGCAGCTGGCCTGCTGGCGGGAACAACGGGCACAGGAAAAAGACCTGCCGCGTAACTGGATTATCAAGGACGAGATCATGCTGGATATCGCCCGCCTGGCGCCACAGACGCTGGAAAAGTTGTCCGGTATCCGGGGCATCCCGCCGAAAACCGTAGAACGATACGGCAACAAGCTGCTTGAGCTGGTTGCCACAGGTGCCGGTCAGGAACCCCGGCCGCTACAGGCGCGGGGACGCCGTGAGCGCCCCACTGTGCAGGAGGAGGCACTGGCCGATATTCTCCACGCGCAACTGCGTTTACTGGCCGGACAGCACGCAATAAACAGTGCCCTCATCGCTGCCAGGAAAGACCTGATTGCCTTGATACGCGGTGAAGAGACGCGTTTACTGAGCGGTTGGCGGCGTGAGATAGCCGGCGAAGTACTGCTTGCATTGCGTGATGGTCAACGGCTAGTCTCTGTCAGCAACAGGCACGTCAGCATTGACAGGCTGGCTGACGATCAGCCCATTACTGAAAAACACGGGAGAAACTGAGTGTCCTCGGAAATTGATGAACTGACCGTCCAGTATGAAGAAGACGGCCTGGTTACCGTAAAGGAGCTGGACAAGAAGGTACTGACCAGGGGTGCCTGGTCGACCATTATCTATCGCTACCAGGACTGGGACCGCCGCAAGGAAGCCTACAGCAAGGACAAGTACACCATCCGCCGCTACCAGAAGCGCAACGGCCAGTACCAGCAGAAGTCCAGGTTCAATATCTCCAGCCCTGACCAGGCGCGTGCCATTATCGACGCGCTGGAAGGCTGGTTGAAAGACTAGCGGCGAATGCCGTAACCGGTGTTCATCAGGTACAGCGCGTAGCTGTACAGCACGATGATGAAGGCGCCGATGATGGTGTAGGAGGCCAACAGGCTGATATCCGATACACCAAGGAAGCCATAGCGGAACGCATTCACCATGTACAGGATCGGGTTCAGCTTCGATACGTCCTGCCAGAAGTCCGGAAGCATGCTGATGGTGTAGAACACGCCACCGAGGTAGGTGAGCGGTGTCAGCACAAAGGTTGGCACAATCGAGATGTCATCGAAGCTTTTGGCGAAAATACCGTTGATCAGCCCTGCCAGGGCAAACACTGCGGAGGTCAGCACCACGGTGGTGATGACGACGGCGAGGTTGTGCCAGCTCAGATCCGTGAACAACATCGAAACCAGTGTGACCGCCAGCCCGACCGCCAGCCCACGCGCAATACCCCCTGTCACGAAGCCGGCAATAATCAGATAGTTGGGCAGGGGAGACACCAGCATCTCCTCGATGTGGTGGTGGAACTTGCAACCATAGAAGGACGACACCACGTTGGCATAGGAGTTGTTGATCACGGCCATCATGATCAGGCCGGGGACGATATAGTCCATGTAGCGAAAACCGTCCATATCGCCGATCTGTGAGCCGATCAGGTTACCGAAGATCACGAAGTACAGTGACATGGTGATCACCGGTGGCACGATGGTCTGTACCCAGATACGCGAAAAACGCAGTACCTCCTTGATCAGGATGGTTTCAAAGGCAATGCACTGTTCTTTCAGCGTCATGCCGCGGAATCCTGTGTGACGATATTCATGAACAACTGTTCCAGGCGATTGGTCTTGTTGCGCATGCTGAGGACTTCAATGCCATGTTCGGACAACAGGGTAAACAGGTAATTGATGCTCTCGTCGTGTGAGATTTTCACTTCCAGCGTCGTTTCATCGACCTGGCGCATACACTCCGGCATGGCTTCGGGCAGTGCCTTGAGCGGTGATTTCAGGTCGAGCACGAAGACCTCGGTCTGGAGCTGGGTCAGCAGGTGCTTCATGCTGGTATGTTCGACCAGTCTGCCTTCATCGATAATGGCAATGTTGCGGCAAAGGTTCTCGGCTTCCTCCAGGTAATGGGTGGTCAGGATGATGGTGGTGCCGTTACGGTTCAGCTCGCGCATAAACGTCCACATCGAACGGCGTATCTCGATGTCGACACCTGCCGTGGGTTCGTCGAGGATCAGCAGTTTCGGGCGGTGTACCAGGGCGCGTGCAATCATCAGACGGCGCTTCATGCCACCGGAAAGCTCCCGTGCCTGGTCGCGGCGTTTGTCCCACAGCCCGAGCTGGGTGAGGAATTCTTCCGCACGCTCGAAGCCGATCTTGCGCGGGATGCCGAAATAACCGGCCTGGTTGACCAGAATCTCTTCAACCGGCTCGAAGACGTTAAAGTTGAATTCCTGCGGTACCAGTCCGATGAGTCGCTTGGCGGCAGAGAAGTTGCTGTCGATGTTCTGCCCGAAAATCTCCACATGTCCCGACGTCTTGGTCACCAGTGAACTGATGATGCCGATCATGGTGGACTTGCCGGCACCGTTGGCGCCGAGCAGGGCAAAGAAATCACCTTCTTCAACGCTGAGACTGATGCCTTTCAGTGCTTCAAAGTTATTCCCGTAGGTTTTTCTAAGGTTATTGATCGATAGGGCGTGCGGCATGGTGTATTTGTTCAGACTATCCGGTTTGTCGGGCGGCAGTCTACCATAAGTGATTCTGCTGCAACCCATACCGTCATGACATGTACATGGTAATTCATCCAGGTTTCATTAGAATATTAGAAGTAGATTATTAATCAACCGGAATCGAGAACAGTCATGTCGGAAAAGCGCGTATTCAAACCACTTAATATTGCTGTGCTGACGGTGTCGGATTCACGCACCGAGGAAAATGATACTTCCGGAAAAACGCTGGTTGAACGTCTGGAGAAGGCCGGGCATCAGTTGGCGGACAAGCGCATCGTCAGGGACGATATGTACCAGCTGCGCGCGGTGGTTTCCGCCTGGATTGCCGATCCTGCGATTGATGTGGTTATTTCAACCGGCGGCACCGGTATAACGGGGCGTGACGGCACGCCGGAAGCCATTGAAATTCTGCTCGATAAAAAGCTCGACGGTTTTGGTGAAATATTTCGCATGATCTCCTGGGATGAAATCCACACCTCTACCATCCAGTCCCGTGCCCTCGGAGGCGTTGCCAACGGTACGCTGATTTTCTGTGTGCCGGGTTCCAGTGGCGCCTGCCGCACGGCGTGGGACAAGCTGATAGAGCCACAGCTGGATTACCGTACCCGGCCGTGCAATTTTGTTGAACTCATTCCCAGACTGCTGGAAAGCTGATGACTGACGTTTCGTCCTGGAAGGAGAGTATCCGTAAGCAACGATCGTCGCTGTTTGAACTGCTGGTCAACCCGCTGCGGCGGGTGGCGGCCGAGTGCCAGAAAGCCTGGCCAGACCGGGAAGCGTTGACACGGGTTCTGGAAGCGCATTTCGACAGCATTCCCAACTGCACCTATCTCTACGTGGTCGATATCAAGGGTGTTCAGTTGTCCGACAATGTCGGGCGCAAAGGGCGTATGCCCGAACATTTTGGCCGGGACCGGTCACCACGCCCGTATATGAAAGAGGCAAATCCCGAACAGGATTTTGTCCTGTCCGAGGCTTACATCTCGTTGTCAGCGCATCGCCCGTCGATTACGGCATTACAGACGCTGTATCGCGAGGGCGAACCGGTCGGTTATCTGGGTGCGGATTTTGACTTGCGTGACCTGCCTACGCAGGGTGACCTCTATGTCGAGCAGGGCAAGTGGCAGCAGATCAAGGGTGACCCGGCGATACGTGGCACGGTATTCCAGCAGACGCGTATCGATAGCGTATTTGACCAGCATATCGACCAGGCCATGGCGATACTGGAAGAATTGATCGTAGAGCGTGGCGTGTTCCAGGGGGTGTTCCATTTTTCCAGCAGTCGCGTGACCGTATGGACCGTTGATGACCCGTTCCGTTACCGGATATTACAAAGCGATGCGCTGTCGGACCCTGATATCTGTCTTGCTTACCCGCGTCGACCCTACCCGGATGACGCCGAGATACCGGCGGATAAAATCGGCTCGATCTTGCGTGGGTTGAAGGCATTGCGTTTTGCCGATGACACCATCTACCTGCGTGCGGCCTCAATCAATATTTTCAACGGGCTGATCAGCCTGACCTTCTCGTGCGACGGTTCACACTACATGCCGTATTACGAGTTCCTGGAAAAGGATGCGGGGTTCTGGTTTGGCGGGGCAGCGTAACCAGCCCGAAAATACCGGGCTGGTATACACCTGGTGGAGATTTATTACTTGCTGTCGTCAGCCTGACGGGAGCGGGCCAGCTCATCCGCATCCAGCGTACCATCCTTGTTGGTGTCGGCGCTGTCGAAGGTGACTTCCAGTGCCGAGAATGCGCTGGCTTCCTGACGGGTAATCTTGCCATCCTTGTCTGCGTCGACGGCCTCGAAGGCCGGTGTTGTACTACTGCTTTCCTTGCTCAACAGGGCGGCATTTTCGGCCTGTGCCAGGAAGGGAATGCCTAAACCCACGGCTGCGATGATAATCAGTTTCTTCATGTTATTTCTCCTCGGTTAGGTTTAACTGCGCCATGACCAGGAGCAAGCTATATGCCATCCTTCGGATATTCCAGAAAATACTATTTGTTACAATAAATAAGGGTGCATACTTCATGTAAAGTCGTGTAATACGTATAGGCGTCAAGTGTAGGGCTGTGGAGACAGTTCATGGTCTGCCCCGGCTAACGTACTGAAATAACGGATAACAGGGTGTTGCCTTCTGGCTACGCCATTCTGTGTGCATGCTGGACGTTTGTTGAAAGCCGACTAAAGTCATAAACAGGCGTAGTTGAAACGGCGCTTTAATTATCCATGGAGGTTTCTGATGCACACCATTTACATCCATATCGATGAGAATCTCGACGAGCAGGCACTGATTTCGCTAAAGGATGATCTACAGCGTCTGGATGCCGTCAGTGATGTAGAAGTGAACGCACGTCTGCCACATGACATGCTGGTTGAATATGAGGAAACCGGTATTACGCCTATGGCTATTCTGCGTGAACTGCATCGCTGTGGTGTTCACTGTGACATTATGACGTGCTGAGCGTATTTCCGGAACACAGTCTGACCAGACCGTGTGAATCCTGTTCACTCGGTAGATACTGCACGTGCGGCCCGTCCAGCGGCCAGAGGTTGGCACTGTTGCCCGCTTTATTGCCGATCTTCGCCGGCTCTGCTCTGGTATGTTGTTACGGTGTTACTGTGGTGTAACGTTTGTTGCCTGTAGCCCTTTTGGACCCTGCTCGGTATCGAAACTGACAGATTGTCCTTCCGCCAATGTCTTGAAACCATCTCCCTGAATCGACGAAAAATGCACGAACACGTCGTCGCTGCCGTCTGAAGGTGCGATGAAACCAAAGCCTTTCGACTCGTTGAACCATTTAACTGTGCCTGTAGCCATGAAACTGTAACCTCTGGTGGATCAGTGAACGAAATCGCTGTGTCCTGCAACCCATCACATGCGACCACGGTCAATTCTAATATCGATAAGGCAAGCTTGGCAACCTGCAGAACCTTTAGTTATCGAAGAACTCAATAGGGTGAAAAATCAACTGCGGTTGTCAGTTTAGGTGTGGGCTGCTCAGCCCAGGCAGAGCTGTTCGAGCCTGTCCGTATTCAGTATTTCGATGCTGCCACGGTTGAGCTTGATGTGACCGGACCGCTCAAGGTCTTTCAGCAGGCGGCTGACGACCTCACGGGTCGTGCCCAGTTCGTTGG
Source organism: Thiogranum sp. (assembly GCF_058323355.1). Classification (NCBI taxonomy): domain Bacteria; kingdom Pseudomonadati; phylum Pseudomonadota; class Gammaproteobacteria; order Chromatiales; family Ectothiorhodospiraceae; genus Thiogranum; species Thiogranum sp. Next base: position 7,189 of record NZ_JBTTIO010000075.1, on the reverse strand, counting down.
CGATAGTCTGGTGAGTACAGCAGATTTTGCTGTTTTCTGCCTGCCTGTACAGTTTGCGCACGAGTTGCGCAAGGCGGAGGTCAAGATGCCTGAAACTGATCTGGGCGGTCAGTTGCATGACATCGGTAATGCAATGTGCCATGGAGGTCATCAGAAAACCTCTGAAGGCTTCGGATTCCGCCAGCAGTCGTTCGAAATACTCGGGGGGCATGGCCAGCAGGCGAACATCTTTTTCTGCAACAGCCTGCGCGCACTGGTTTGATCTCAGTAACAGGCGCGTTAGTGTCAGAACGCAGACCTGTCCGCTGTGTACACGGTAAAGGCTGATCTCACGGCCATTCTCACAGGTTTCATATACCTTCACGACACCCTGCAGGACAATAACGAACTTGTCCGCTGAATTACCGCATTCAATCAGTTTTGTACCCGCTGGAAAGCCGACTACCTGTGAAACGCCGAGTGCTTCCCGCCACGTTTCGTCGCCAATAGCTGCCAGTTCAGGCAGTTCGCTGAACAGTGCCGTGGCTGTGTTAGTGGTCAAAAATGCGCTTTCTTCATGGCGCATTGGTATGCCCTCCTACCCGGTGTTCTTGTTTTTAATACGGACTGAACGCATTTCACGGCGCTGTCTCTTTATATGTGGCGTGACGCCACAGCGGCCCTGTTATTCCAGCCGCATGGTATTTATTTCATCATTCTTTAGGGAGAGTCTGATTAATTCGTCATTCCGGCGCAGGCCGGGATCCAGGGTGTTGAATGTTCTGGACTCCGGCCTGCGCCGGAATGACGAATTAATCAGAGCCCCCTTGGTATGTAAGAAGCAAACGCTGGTCTGCTGTCTTAAAGTTCTAACGATGATTCTTATGTGACTTTTATTCGATTAAATTTATAAGTCGTCCAGAACCGGCAAGCCAGCTGAGTGCTATCTTACTCTCTACGCAGCTAAAGATACATACTGTTCAGGCAGGACTGCCTGTCTGAAAGGCATTATTGACCAGCGCCTCCAGAGACCTGGCGTTATGCAGAATGATCTTTTTACGGTACATGCGAATACAGTTTGCATGCTCAAGTTTTTTCAACAGGCGACTGACGACAACACGGGTCGTGCCGATTTCCCTGGCGATATCCTCGTGTGTGAAATTCATTGTTTGATCAGGGCTTTCGGTGAGCCTCTCGTTGAGTAGATTTGCCAGCCGCACATCCAGCGGCTCGAACATCAGCCGGTGGGCTGTGCACACTGAGTCATATAAACAACTGGCGAATGTGTCGAGAAAAACGCTGAATATCTCGGGTGTTTCGGTGACAGCTGTTTTCAGTGGCTCAGCTGGCAGGTGGCGAACCTGTATATCGGTCTCAGCGCTGGCTGTGGCTGGATAGTTATTATTTTTCAATAAGCTGGAAAGTGATACCGGACAGATAGCACCTGTCTGGAGCCTGTAGAGTGTAACTTGCCGCCCATTGTTACTGCTGGCATACACCCGGGCATTTCCGGATTCGATAACGGGCAGGCTGTTACAGGGCTCGCCCGCCGTGAATAAGGTTTCGCCGGCCGCATATTGACTTGATGGAATGTTTTCAATCAGTTTCGCGAGCGCAGGGAGTGACAATAGCGATGTATTTTCAGCCGGGTGTGCCATACAGTCCTCCTCCTGCATGAATTTGGTTGTGCAACTGAGTATTAGCCAGTGTGACTCATCTGTTTACCGATAAGTTCAAAAGAAGTTTTTTGTTTTGTCTTGACCGGAGGGGAAAATGGCGAAAAAGAAGAGACGTACTCAAGACGGGTGCGGTGGCGATGGCAGAGGTCAACCCGGGTGAGACACGGGTTGCTCGCGGGAAAATTCCGTCACGATATCCTTTACTGACTGTATTTCCGTAATACCTTCAACACTCTTTCCCGCCTGGAAAAAATCCTTGTAGTTCAGGCCATGCAGCGACGCGCGTTTCAATGACCAGATGGATTGCAGTGTGTAGAACATTCGCATCCAGTGTTTGGTTTTCGGGTTGCGCAACAGGCGTTTCGCCAGTGGACCCGCACGTGTCCCGATGCGTTCGATATAGGGTGTTTTAATCACGGATACCGGCACACCGGATATCTTGTCGGTTAATACAATGTCATCTTCGTGTGCCTTGAGGATAGCGCGCTTGTAGTCTTCATGGGCGCTGCATTCCTTGCTGGCAATAAAGCGGGTGCCGAGCTGCGCACCGGCATAGCCCTTGTGCAGCATGTCGGTGAACTGCTCAGGGGTTCCGATGCCGCCGGCACAGATCATCGGTTTTCCGAGTGGGCCGATTTCATCCAGTAATTGTTCAGGCGAGAGGGTACCTGCATGTCCACCGGCACGATTGTTTACACAGATAAAACCGTCCACACCCGCATCCAGCGCTTTTTCTGCCCAGCGGCGTTCAGTGACATCATGGTAAACAATAGCGCCGACTGTTGCAGCGCGTGATACGACCCGGTCCGGCTTGCCCAGTGCGGTGACGAAAAAGCGAAAATCCTCTTCCAGCGCGGTATCCAGCCATTCATACACACGGCGCAGGTAGCGTTCCGAACTGCTTTCGATAATAAGGTTTATGCCCACCGGTTTGTCGGTCAGGCTGCGGATATAGCGCAAGCCCTCACGAAACGCGTAACCGTGTACATAGGTCAGGCTTAGCGGCTGGACAATCCCAATGCCACCGGCCTCCGAGACTGCGGCGACCAGTTCCGGGTTGGAGCAGGGGTACATGGCGCCGCAGACAAGCGGTACCTCGATACCCAGTGCGCGTGTGAATTCAGTTTGCATCGGCGTTCCGTGGCTTGTCCGGCCCGATCAGCCAGGTGGCTGTCACCGTCGTGACCGCTTCACCACGGGTGTCGGTAAGCGTTGCGAGCACTTCGTACTGTCGCTCGTGGTTGTCTGGCGGAATGTCACAGTGACACTCGGCCTGCAGTGTGCCGCGCGCCTTGTGGTGATAGTCTGCACAGATCTTTACCAGGATGCCGCGTGCCTGGTCAGGGAGGCTGTTCATTAATGCCAGGCCGGTAGCGACTTCACCCAGGTTGCACAGGGCGATGGCGTGAATGGAACGCAGGTGATTACGCACAGCGCGCCGGTCCTTGAGCTTTACCCGGCAGTAGCCCGGTTTCAGTTCCTCGACACGGGCGCCTAACGAGCCGGTATAGGGCGCCATGCTTCCCAGCAGACGGCTGAACAGCCAGCGACCGCCGGGCAGGGCGGAGAGTTGCCGCCAGCGGTGTCTCAGGGTCGGTCCAATTGAATGTGACATGCCAGGGTTCCTTTTTGCAAAGGTCGGGGCTATTGTTGGGTGTCGGCGCGCGTTAAGCAATAGCGGGCAGGAAAAGAGGGCGATATAGAGGTGGAAGAATGGCTGGACAGTTGTACAGATTGTTATGGGGCGTTGTACTGATGGCGTTGCTGGGCAGTGCCAACGCCGCCGGATTATCCACGGGGGATCAGGCGCCTGACTTTTCACTCATTGATCAGCAGGGGACGTCACACCGGTTGGCAGATTATCACGGGCGGTGGCTGGTGCTGTATTTTTACCCGAAAGATGACACACCCGGTTGCACCAAAGAGGCCTGTTCATTGCGGGATGAATTTGCTGCCTTCCGCAAGCTGGATGTTGCCGTGCTGGGCGTGAGTCTTGACGATACGGAGAGTCACGAAGCCTTTGCGAGGAAATATCATTTACCCTTCCCGCTGCTTTCCGACAGGGACGGAAAAGTCGCTAAAGCCTACGGTTCGCTGGGCGGTTTCGGCCCCATTCGCTATGCCAAACGGCATACCTTCATTATTGACCCGGTCGGGCGCATTGCACAGGTGTGGCGCAAGGTGAAGCCGTCAGAACACAGCAACCAGTTGCTGGAGGCACTCAGGACGTTACAGCAGTCACCGCCGGCTGGCGCCAGCGATTGATCGAGTGGGCGTGGTACCACGGGTGTTATCCATCCAGCGGTCTGACTTGCCGTTTATTGCCCTTGTCGTCCACCGCGACATAGGTAAAGGTGGCTTCGGTTACCTTGAAACGTTCCGGGTCGCCGGGATGTTTGCGCAGTACCGGGTTGACCCAGACTTCCAGCCGTATGGTAATCGACGTGTTGCCAATGCGCACCAGTTCCCCATAGCAGCACACCACATCGCCGACCTGCACCGGTTTGATGAACTTGATGGAGTCCACGGCGACGGTGACGATACGCCCCTGCGCGGTTTCCTTGGCGAGGATGCCGCCGCCAATATCCATTTGCGACATGATCCAGCCGCCAAAGATGTCACCGTTGGGATTGGTGTCTGATGGCATGGCCAGAGTGCGCAGCAGGACTTCACCACGCGGGCCTGTCTCGTTGTCTGTCATCCTGATGCCTTGTCTTTCACCGTATTCACTGTCGGAGTGACTGTAGCACCTGTACACGGATTATTCACCGCACTGTCATACACAGGTCATATAAATCAGCGACTCTCATGTCTGGATCATGTGACCCGGAACCGGGAGGAGTCAGTATCATGGAATTCTATATTCGGGAACTACCTGATGGAAAGGCCACCCTGATGACGCAAGATGGTTTGTATCTGTTTACCTTCCGTAATCTGGATACGGCCCGTCAGGCCTGTGAGGAATGGTATCGCATTCATGGCAATGAAACAGGTGAGCTTGCCGGAATGGGTGATGGAGATGTGTCGTGTAGTGTGGTGTAGCACACAGGCGCCAATCCGGCTAAGCTTATTCCCGCAACCGCCATTCCGGCGGGAACCGGGAGATAGTAGAAAATGAAGATTGGCCATAGGGTTACGCATCTTATATTAAGTATTTTCTTGATTAACATGTCCATCGGTAGCGCCACGGCGGGCATGTTTGGCAACGCGGCAATTATGGCGCAGGGTACGGAACGCCAGGCGCTCATCCAGCAACTGCAGCGCAGCGAAGTGCGTGAACAATTTCTGTCGATGGGTGTACAGCCCGAAGCCGTGGAACAACGTATCCGGCAACTCAGTGATGCAGAGGTGGCGCAGCTGAACCGGCAGATTGCCGATGCGCCCGCCGGCAGCGGTGTCGTAGAGCTGCTGGTACTGGTATTTCTTGTCTTCGTGATCACAGATGTTATCGGTGCGACTGACATTTTCCCCTTCATCCATCCTGTCAATCAGCAGAATTAAATGACACCCGTCCAGGTTTTGCAGGCAGGATGGGTCTGTCTGCTCAGCCTTGGCGGCTGTGCTGTTTCACCGTACGGGGCAGCGCTTTCCGGCAAGCTGGAGGAAACACTGCCCCGTAAGGTGATGCTGGACGCTACGCCGTTCTTCCCGCAGACCGACTACCAGTGTGGCCCGGCTGCACTGGCAACCGTGTTACAGGCACAGGGCATTGAAATTTCACCCGCCGCCCTGTCCCCGCAGGTTTATCTGCCCGGCCGTAAAGGCAGCCTGCAAATTGAGATGATCGCCACTGCCCGCAGCTACCGGCTCTTGCCTTATGTACTGGAGCCCTCGTTCAGTCACTTGTTGCAGGAAGTGGTAGCAGGTCACCCCGTGCTGGTGTTGCAGAACCTGGGGCTGGATGCCATACCGCGCTGGCACTACGCCGTGGTGGCGGGTTATGACCTCGACAGTAAAACGCTGGTACTGCGATCAGGAACGATCAGGCAGCGAATAACGTCGTTCGCGGTATTCCTGCGCACCTGGCAGCGGGCCGGTAGCTGGGCGCTTGTTACACTGCCTGCCGGTGAAATGCCGGCGACTGCCAGGCTTTCCTCATATCTTGAGACGGCCCACGCGTTTGAAGAAACCGGTTTGCCGGAACAGGCCGCCAGGGCTTATCGTGCGGCAGCAAAACGCTGGCCCCGGGAGGTCAGGGTGTGGCTGATGTCAGGCAATATGGCGTATGCGGAAAAACAGTTTGACGAGGCCGTAGCCGATTTTCTGGCTGCAACGCGGGTTGCACCAACCGACACAAGGGCGTGGAATAACCTGGCTTACGCCTTGCGTGAGAAGGGTTGTGTGGCTCAGGCCAAAGCGGCATTGCAGTGCGCTTTACAGATTGCCCCTGACGACAGCAACCTGCAGGATTCGCTGGAAGACATAAAATCGGGCAGCGTGAATCGGGAAGCCTGGCCCTGCGAACCCGTCAGCTGCCCGGCGATTTAAAACAGTAACTTTTCCAGTTCCTGTTTCAACCGGGCTTTTGCGGAGGCCGTCTGCTTATAGATGGTATCCACGCTGATAAAATCCAGCATCCGGATGTTTGTAATGGGGGGCTTGATGTAGATATCCGGGCGCCGCTGTTTCATCTTCTCTGAAAGAATGGTGTGCTGCATGATGTGTACGCTGCTGAAAATAGCGTCAAAGAAGGATGGCACTTCGTGATTTTGTCTTGAAGACAGGCCTGAAACATCGATGGCAATCGTAATGTCACACGCGTCGAGTAACAGGTCATAGGGAACCGGGTTGACCGTGCCGCCATCGACCAGCACACGGTCATCCACGGGCACGGGCGCAAACAGACCGGGAATGGCCATGGTTGCCTTGAGTGCTGTCAGCAGGTTGCCGGATTCAATCACAACCTGTTCACGCCTCCAGAAATCAGCGGCGACCACCTTGAGCAGGATGTTGAGTTCGTGAAAATGTGAACCACGGATTGCAGTGTGCAGGTAGCGAATAAAGCGCTCCCCGTCGATCAGTCCGCCACTGCCCAGCTCCGGTGCAATGAAGTCGATCCATTTTACAAGATCCTTGCGGAATAACGCCGTCGTCCACGACTCGTTATGGTTTATCACCAGTTTGTCGATAAATTGCCGAATCGCTTTCCCGCTCAGACCGGACGCGTAGAGGGCGCCTATAATAGCCCCCATGCTGCTGCCACTGATCATGTGTGGACGAACACCCATTTCATCGAGGGCTTCCAGCATCATGATGTGCGCGAGTCCTTTTGCACCACCGGCGCCCAGAGCAATACCGATCTTCTTTTGTGTGGCGGTTTTTGTCATGTACGGGATTCTGTCATGTATCCAGCTCAGCTTCCTGCGAGCGTTGTCAGAATAGCCCGCGCGTGCACAATGGGAAGTGAAAAATGTCCTTCATCAGGCAGGATGGAAAGCTCGGCATCCGGCAGTCGTGAATGCACATAGCGACTGTGCGAGCAGGGTACAATGCGGTCAGCATCTCCGTGCCATAAATGAATCGGTTTGGTG
>NZ_JBTTIO010000074.1:0-16960 GCF_058323355.1 Thiogranum sp. | reverse complement strand
TCATGCCATTTCCTCCATGAAGTTTGTCAGCGGACACACCCTGTGTCCGGGCGCAGTATCAGGACACTGCGAGGCGCAGATGCTACAAGAAAGCAGCAAACGTACAAGCGGGAATTTCTGATTATGGTGTAGGAATTTTCTTACAAGCGATCTTCAGGTCACGGAACGAATTTCGGCATTGATGGCATCAAGTGCACTGACGGGGTCTTTCGCCTGCGTCACGGGCCGGCCGATAACCAGGTAGCCGGCACCGTCACGAATGGCATCGGCCGGTGTCATAACACGTGTCTGGTCATCCTTTGATGCACCGGCAGGCCGCACACCGGGGGTCACCAGCATAAAGTCTTCACCAAGCCGCGTGCGCAACTGGCCGGCTTCCCGCGGCGAGCAGACAACGCCATCAAGCCCGGCGTCTTTGGCGAGTTGCGCCAGTCGGTCCACCTGCTCGGCGGGTTCAACGTTAACACCCACTTCAGCCAGGTCCTCGGCCCCCATACTGGTCAGGACCGTCACACCGATCAACAGGGGTTTTCGGCCCTCGGCCGAGGTGAAGTTTTGTAATGCCGTCGATGCGGCTTCCATCATCCGCCGCCCACCCGAAGCATGTACATTGACCATCCATACACCCAGCTGTGCAGCCGCTTCACAGGCACGTGCCACGGTGTTGGGTATATCGTGAAATTTCAGATCCAGGAAAACGTCATGCCCCATCCCCACCAGCTGACGCACCAGGTCCGGTCCGGCACGGGTAAACAGTTCCTTGCCAACTTTCAGGCGGCAGCTGCCGGCGGGCAGTTGTTGCACAAACTGCAGGGCAGCCTGGCCCTCCGCAAAATCCAGCGCAACGATAACGCGAGGCCCTTCAATGGATTTCAGATTCATTCAGTACTTCCTGTTTTTATCGGTTTTACGCTGCTCCAGTTCTGGCAACCCGGGCACTGCCAGAACAGCTTGTGCGCGGTAAAACCGCACTGCTGACAACGGTAGCGCGACTTCGGCACAATGGCCTGCGTCACATTCTGCTCAACGACATTCTTGCGATAGAACACCAGCCAGGGATGACGACCCGCCAGCTCGTCGACGTAGGCCGTCCAGTCTGCCTCACGCCCCAGTTCCAGCAGACCGTCACGAATCTCGCCCAGCACCTCCGGCAACAGTTCCGCACACTGAAACTCGACTTGCCGGAAACACTCCACGGCATGTTCCACCCGGCCTGCCGCGCTCAGACAACGGCCTTTCAGCAGGGTCGCGCGCACACAACCGGCATCTTCATCCAGTGCATCATTGGCATAACCTTCGGCGCGTATTGTATTGCCACGCTGCAACGCCGCTTCACCCAGCGCACAAAGGTACTGGGACAGCCTCAGTCTCCACGCTTCATCACCCCGCGCGGCAAAGATGCGCGCCAGTTCGGCCGCCTTGCTCCATTCCTTTTCCTGCTGATAGAGGTTGATGAGATGGCTGCGCGCATCGTCGCTATAGAGGTAAGCATCGAGTAGCTGGCGGAACAGGACTTCCGCGCGGTCCAGCAAGCCGGCTTTCAGGAAATCGCGCCCCAGTTCCAGCGTGGCCTGGGCGTGCAGGGTTTTGCTGAGGCCCTTGCGGGCAATGATGTTGCGGTGTACCCGAATGGCACGATCGACCTCTCCGCGCCGGCGGAACAGGCTTCCCAGCGCCAGGTGCAGTTCAACGGTGTCGGGATCCACCTCGACCATCTGCACAAGCACTTCGGTTGCCTTGTCAGGCTGTTCGTTGAGCAGGTAATTGAGCCCCTGCCCATAGGCCGAATTCAGCACAGCCTTGGTACGCCGCTGCTGTTTTCTCTGACTCCAGGTCGCCGCCCACCAGCCCGAGGCGGCAGCAACCGGTAACAGTAACCAGAGCAGCAGTTGCATGGCGGGAACGCGCCTTTATTCCCTGGATGGCAGGATGCTGGTTGAAGAAGCCGCAGACTTCTCTGCCTTCTTCAGTTGCCGGCGCAGGCGAAAGGTCTGCTGCTTCTGTCGCAGCAGTATGCCCATGCTGACCAGTACGCCGATAATCGCGCCCGTCGCCAGCGATACCACCACGATCATGGACAGCGGGATATCCCGGTAGCCGAAATAGTAATTCAGCGGCACCGGGTCAGCATTGAGTACCGCAAAGGACAGCCCCAGCACGATGAGTGTAATGAGCAGCAATATGTTAATCAGGCGAAGCATGTGGGCCTCTTGACGCCGGCATTGGATGAACAGGGATTATCGGTGCTTTGCCGGGTGGCGGCAATCACCCGCCCATAAAAAAACGCCGGACAGGCCGGCGTTTTATGTTTTATGTCGTCATTACCGCAAGTATCGTCATTCCGGCGCATGCCGGAATCCAGTGGTTTGTTTATGGACACCGGCCTGCGCCGGTGTGACGTGTGACATTGTTTGTTATGTTATCAGAACAGGCTACCGCTACTGGAAGGTGTCTGTTCGCCTTCCGGGGCTGACGGCGCAGCCTCTGTCGGCCGTTTGTCGATACGGTTGTAGATATTCACCCGCTCGCGCAATTCCTTGCCAGGTTTGAAATGCGGCACATACTTGGCCGCCAGCGCTACCGCTTCACCGGTCTTGGGGTTGCGTCCCATCCGCGGCGGACGATAGTGCAGCGAGAAGCTGCCGAAACCACGAATCTCGATCCGGTTACCGGTGGACAGGGACTGACTCATCTGTTCAATCAGACTTTTCACCGCCAGCTCGACATCCTTATGGTTCAGATGACTGTTCTTGGCTGCAAGCACTTCAATTAACTCAGATTTTGTCATAAAACTGTCCCCGTTTCGGCACCGGGGCCTGAAATGGCCCCCACTCGCCTCGATACGCTATAGTTTAGACCAAATTACTGATTAGTCACCACTATTTCCAAGTTGTTCCTTCAACACGTCGCCCAGTGTCGCGCCGGTGACGCCGGAACTGCGCGAGTAATCCTTGACCGCAGCCGCTTCCTCATCGGTGTCCTTGGCCTTGATAGACAGCGCAATGGTGCGGGTCTTGCGATCCACGCCTATGTACTTGGCTTCAATTTCCTGGCCCACCGTCAGCACGGTGCGGGCATCCTCGACCCGGTCACGGGCCAGTTCGGATGCACGCAGGGTGCCTTCGATGCCGTCACCGAGGTCAACAATCGCCGCTTTGGCGTCGACTTCCTTAATAACGCCCTTAACAATGCTTCCTTTAGCGTTATCTGCTGAGAAACTGGAGAAAGGATCTTTCTCAAGCTGCTTGATGCCCAAGGAAATTCGTTCGCGCTCGGCGTCAACGGACAGGACAACGGCTTCCAGTTCCTCGCCCTTCTTGTAATTGCGCACGGCCTCCTCGCCCGGCTCGTGCCAGGAAATATCGGACAGGTGGATCAGGCCGTCGATGCCGCCCTCCAGGCCAATGAAAATACCGAAATCGGTAATCGACTTGATGGTGCCCTTGACGTGGTCGCCCTTGTTATGGGTCGCAGAGAATTCATCCCAGGGGTTGTTGTGGATCTGTTTCATGCCCAGCGAGATGCGGCGACGTTCCTCGTCGATGTCCAGAACGATGACTTCGACTTCCTGGCCGATGTGTACCATCTTGCCCGGGTTGACGTTCTTGTTGGTCCAGTCCATTTCAGACACGTGCACCAGGCCTTCCACACCGTCTTCGAGTTCCACGAAGCAACCGTAGTCGGCAATGTTGGTGACCTTGCCGAACAGGCGCGTACCTTCCGGGTAACGACGTGCCAGGTCCGCCCACGGATCCTGACCCAGCTGTTTCAGGCCAAGTGAAACGCGGTTACGTTCGCGGTCGAACTTGAGCACCTTGACGTCGATCTCCTGGCCGACTTCGACAATCTCGGAAGGATGCTTGACGCGCTTCCAGGCCATGTCGGTGATGTGCAGCAGGCCATCGATGCCACCGAGGTCGACGAACACACCGTAGTCGGTGAGGTTCTTGACGATACCCTTGACCTGCGCACCTTCCTGCAGGCTTTCCAGCAGTTCTTCACGCTCTGCACTGTATTCGGTCTCGACCACGGCGCGACGCGATACCACCACGTTGTTGCGACGCTGGTCCAGCTTGATCACCTTGAATTCGAGTTCCTTGCCTTCCAGGTAAGTGGTATCGCGCACAGGGCGTACATCGACCAGTGAACCCGGCAGGAAGGCGAGGATGTCTTCGATGTCGACGGTGAAGCCGCCCGTGACATTTCCGCTGATCACACCCTTGACGATCTCGCCTTCCTCGAAGGCTTTTTCCAGGCGTTTCCACACCTGTGCACGCTTGGCTTTTTCGCGTGACAGACGCGTGGCGCCAAAGCCGTCTTCAACGGCATCCAGTGAAACCTCTACGGCGTCGCCGACGGCGACTTCGAGTTCACCCTGACTGTTCTTGAACTGTTCTATCGGGATGACGCCCTCAGACTTCAGACCAGCATTAACGATGACGGCATCGGGCTGAATATCAACGACGGTACCAGTGACAATGGTGCCCGGGCGCATTTCTTTATTGGCCAGGCTCTCTTCAAACAGTTCAGCAAAACTTTCAGACATGGGTTAAACATCCTTCCGCAGCGTAAATGCAGCGGCATAAGTAAAAATCCGCACGACCGGAAACATCCCGGTTGACGGGTTGAGGTTGGACACACTGGAAGCAAAAAAGCCGCTACCAGACCGCGTAACCCGGAAGTATAACCTTATAATCTTTGAATTTCACGGGTTTAGACGAATTTTTACACGATCGAGAACACGCGCGATGGTGGTGGGAATATCCAGTGAGGTGGTGTCGATTTGCCAGGCATCCGGTGCGGGTTTCAAGGGGGCCACGGCGCGGCTGGAATCGCGCGCATCACGCGCCTGTATATCGGCCAGAATCTCCTCGAACGGCGACTCTTTTCCTTTTTCTTTCAGTTGATTAAATCGCCTTCTTGCGCGTTCTTCCGGGCTGGCGGTGAGGAAGATTTTAACCTCGGCATCGGGAAAAACCACGCTACCCATGTCGCGACCGTCGGCGACCAGCCCGGGCGGCTGGCGGAAATCCCGCTGCCGTTGCAGCAACGCCTCGCGCACTGCCGGCAGCGCAGCCACCTTCGAAGCGCCGGCGCCGGCAGCCTCGGTGCGGATGTGATCGCCGACATTAACGCCATCCAGCAGCACGGTGTCATTGTCACCATCTGCCGGAAAATGAATATCCAGTTTACCGGCCAGTTCGGCCAGTGCCGGCTCGTCATCGAGCGCTATACCCTGCTGTTGTGCCGCCCAGGCCAGTATTCGATACAGCGCGCCACTATCCAGAAAGTGGAAGCCCAGTTCCTTTGCCACGGCATGGCTGATGGTGCCCTTGCCGGAACCACTGGGACCGTCAATGGTGATCACCGGAGGGTTTGTCACGACACCACCTGGATGGAAAGCCCGGCCTTTGAAGCCAGTCCGACAAAATCCGGGAACGAAGTGTTCACGTTATCGCAATCATCGATAAGGATATCGCCACTGGCACGTAACGCCGCCATGGCAAAGGACATGGCGATACGATGATCGCCGCAACTGTCGACCTGCCCGCCTCCGATCGCCCCGCCCTGGATAATCATGCCATCCGCCGTGGCCTGTGCATCGACACCGAGCGCCTGCAGGCCGTCAGCCATGACCTGGATACGATCGCTTTCCTTGACCCGCAACTCTTCGGCGCCGGTCAGCACGGTACGGCCTTTGGCGCAGGCGGCGGCCACGAACAGGGCCGGGAATTCATCGATGGCCAGCGGCACCTGCTCGACGGGTATCTCGATTCCTTTCAACGGGGCATAGCGTACGCGCAGGTCCGCGACCGGTTCGCCACCCACTTCGCGCGGGTTGTGTACTTCGATATCCGCACCCATCAGGCGCAGGATTTCCAGAACACCGGTGCGTGTCGGGTTGATACCCACATGTTCAATCAGCAGATCTGATCCAGGCGCAATGGATGCGCCGACCAGGAAGAATGCTGCCGATGAAATATCCGCGGGCACATCAATCGCTGTTGCCCTGAGACGGCCACCGCCTTCCACGCAGGCGCGATCCTTGTCACGTATGACCTCATAACCCATACCCGACAGCATTCGCTCGGTATGGTCGCGCGTTGGCGCCGGTTCGGTGACACAGGTTCTACCTTGTGCATACAGGCCTGCCAGCAGCAGGCAGGACTTTACCTGGGCGCTGGCGACCGGCATGTTGTAATCGATGCCCGTTAATGGCTGTCCGCCACGAATACGCAAGGGCGCCGTTCCCCTGTCGGTGGATTCGATAACGGCGCCCATCATCGCCAGCGGTTCGGTCACACGCCGCATCGGGCGACTCATCAGTGAATGGTCGCCTGTCAGTTCGACATCGAAAGCCTGCCCGGCCAGCAAACCGGCCAACAGGCGCATGGAGGTGCCGGAATTACCCAGGTCCAGTGCAGCGGCTGGCGCTTTCAGACCGTGCATACCGACACCGTGAACCACCACACGGCCCTCGTCTGGCCCGTCGATGGAAACGCCCATGGCGCGGAATGCCTTGAGTGTCGCAAGACTGTCCTCACCCTCGAGAAAGCCCTGGATCTCCGTCACACCATCGGCCAGCGCGCCGAGCATGATGGAACGATGGGAAATCGACTTGTCACCGGGCACGCGAATCTGTCCGCACAATGTGCCGCCTGGTGCAGCTTTAAAACGAAGTGGTGAATCTCTGTTCATAACATGGTGCTGCTGATTAATCCGTCAGTTTGTCTGCGGGGCTGATAAAGGCATCACGCGCCCGCCTGGCATCGGAAAAAATACGTAACAGGGTTTCTTCATCCTCACTGTCGACGGCAGCACGCAGTGCCTCAAGATCGGTGTTGAAACGATCCAGCATGGTCAGTAGTGCACCGCGATTGGCGATACAGATATCACGCCACATCACCGGGTCACTGGAGGCGATACGGGTGAAGTCCGCAAAGCCACCGGCGGCATATTCAAAAATCTCGCGCTGCTCGGCGAGCCGCGCCAGGCTTTCCACCAGTGCAAACGCCAGCATGTGCGGCAGGTGACTGGTTGCCGCCAGCACTTCATCGTGGTGTTCCACGCTCATCTCATTCACCCTCGCGCCGGTGGCTTCCCACATGGCGCGTACCCGGGCGGTGGCCTCGGGCAGCGTCTGCTCCAGCGGCGTCAGTATGACCCGGCGCCCCCGATACAAACCGGCAAAGGACGCCGATACGCCACTTTGCTCGGTACCGGCAATGGGATGGCCCGGCACGAACCAGTCCGGCGTGTGGCCAACCGCCGCCGTCACATCACGCACCACACTGGCCTTGGCGCTGCCGCCATCGGTGACCACGGCGCCAGGCGCCAGTGCAGCGGGAATGGATTCAAAAACCTTGCCCATGGCGCCCAGCGGAACAGCAACGAATACCATGTCCGCGCCCTCAACCGCACGCGCGGGATCCGTGTCGAAACGATCGATCACGCCGTGTTCGACGGCTTCCTGCAAATGTTCCGCGCGGCGACTGGAACCGACAATCTCGCCGACATAACCGGCCTCGCGCAAGGCGCGCGCCAGCGAACCGCCAATCAGGCCCACGCCGATAACACACAGGCGTTTGATCACGCCAGCACCTTGCCCAGCGCTTCGAGACAGCGCCGGTTTTCGTCTTCAAGACCGACGCTGATACGCAGGTAACCGGGCATACCGTAATTGTCGACCGGTCGCACAATCACACCTTCACGCAATAACGCCTGGTAGATTTCGCCGGCGTCACGCCCGACATCGACGGAAACGAAGTTACCCGCCGAAGGAATGTATGGCAGCGTCAGGTCGGTAAAGCCGGCCGTCAGCCGGGCCATGCCCTGACGGTTGACCTCGACCGAGCGGGACAGGTGCGCCGTATCCTGCAGCGCTGCACGGGCCGCGCGCTGGGCAAGGCTGTTGACGTTGAACGGCTGACGCACGCGGTTCAACAGGTCGGCCAGCAGCGGCTGACTGATACCGTAGCCAATACGCAGTGATGCCAGGCCGTACGCCTTGGAGAAAGTGCGCGTCACCAGCAGGTTCGGGAATGCCTTCAGCCACTGCGAGGTGTCCGGGTAATCGGCCTCTTCAACATATTCGAAATAGGCTTCATCAACCACGATCACGACATCGCCCGGCACCGACTCAATAAAGGCGCGCAGGGCATCAGCTGGCAGCCAGGTGCCGGTCGGGTTATTGGGGTTGGCAATGAATACCACGCGGGTATCTTCATCCACCTGTTTGCGCATGGCGTCGAGGTCATGACCGAACAGGGGGCCGCGACTGCCGTTGTGTGCCGCCGCAACCCGTGACCTGGCGCCAATCGCCTGGGTCACAATCGGGTAAACGGCAAACGCGTGTGCAGAGAAGACGGCCGATGTTTGCGGTGACAGAAACACACGCGCCACCAGTTCCAGCACATCGTTGGAACCGTTACCCAGCGTTATCCAGTCCGGGGCCACGCCGTGACGTTGCGCCAGCGCTGCTTTCAGCTCAAAACCATTGCCGTCCGGGTAACGCGCCAGTTCGTCGAAACCGGTCTGCAAGGCGTCCAGCACGGCTTTTGACGGCCCCAGGGGGTTTTCGTTGGACGCCAGCTTGACGGCATCGCTGATCCCGTATTCACGCGCCAGCTCGCTGAGTGGCTTGCCGGGTTCATACGGCCGCAGCGCCTGTACCCCGGGAATTGCGGATTCAAGCAGGCTCGTGGTCATTTACAGCTCGCATTTGGGGTAGGACCCCAATACCTTGAGCATCGACGCGCGTGACTCCAGTTCAGCCAGTGCGGCAGCGACATTTTCATCCTCGCGATGACCTTCTACGTCGACGAAGAACACATAGTCCCATTTGCTCATGCGCGAAGGCCGCGATTCGATTTTGGTCATGCTCACACCATAGCGCGATACCGGTTCCAGCAGTGAGTACAAGGCGCCGGCCTTGTTGTGCACCATGACCATCAGCGTGGTCTTGTCGTTACCGCTGGGCCCGACGTACTGGTCACCCACGACAAGAAAGCGCGTGGTGTTATTGGGATCGTCCTCGATATTGACCGCCAGCGTTTCCAGGCCGTAGGTTTCCGCGGCAGCATCACTGGCAATGGCGGCAATGGTGTTGTCTTCACTGGCCTGGCGCGCTGCCTCAGCGTTACTGCTGACCGCCACCCGCTCGACACCGGGCAGATTGGCGTCCAGCCACTCCCGGCACTGTGCAAGCGCCTGCTGGTGGGCGCGAACGGATTTGACCGCCGCTGGACCGCCGCCACTACCGAGCAACTGGTGGTGAATGCGCAGTTCCACGTCACCACAGATTTTCAGCGGCGAACGGATAAACATATCCAGCGTGTGATTGATGGCGCCTTCAATGGAGTTCTCAACCGGCACCACGCCGAAGTCGGCGCTGCCCGCTTCGACTTCGCGGAAAATTTCATCAATGGCGGAAAGCGGTTTGAGCTGTACGGAATGACCGAAGTGTTTGAGTGCAGCGGCCTGGGTATAGGTGCCTTCCGGCCCCAGGTAGGCAATGGTCAGGGGCTGTTCCAGCGCCAGGCAGGCCGACATGATTTCGCGGAAGATGCGTACAACCTCGTCATCGGGAAGCGGGCCCTTGTTACGTTCCCGCACCAGGCGCATGACTTGCGCTTCACGCTCGGGCCGGTAAAAAATGGTATCGGCATCTTCATCGCGTTTGGTTTCGGCGACCTGTTGCGCGCAACTGGCGCGCTCTGTCAGCAAGGCCTGGATCTGTTCATCCAGCTCATCGATGCGTTCGCGAAGTTGATCGAGTGTCAGCTCTGCCATTGCGCAAACGCCGCCTAGATAACCCGCACCGATAACACGCCGTCGGTGGCGGCAATTTTATCCACACACTGCTGGCAGATTTCGCCCTCGACATCGACCAGTGTATAGGCGAGTTCACCCCGTGACTTGTTGATCATATCGACGATATTCAAACCGGAATCCGCCAGTGTCGTGGAAATCTGGCCGAGCATATTGGGGACATTGGCATTGACCACTGCCAGCCGTGTTTCGCTTCCGCGCTTCATGTGCAGCCTGGGGAAGTTGACGGAATTACGCACGTTGCCGTTTTCCAGGTAGTCCCTGATCTGGTCGGCCACCATGATGGCGCAATTGTCCTCGGCTTCCTTCGTGGAGGCGCCAAGGTGCGGCAGGGTAATGACCCGGGGGTGGTCCTTGATCAGGTTGCTCGGAAAATCGCACACATAGGCATACACCTTGCCGTCATCGAGCGCTTTCACCACGGCCTCGTCGTCGATAATGCCGTTGCGGGAGAAATTAAGCAGTACCACATTATCGCGCATGGCGCGCAGGCGCTCTTCGTTGATCATGTGTCTGGTGGCGTCGACCAGCGGCACGTGGAAGGTCACAAAATCACTGCGCTGCAACAGGTCATCGACACCTGCCGCCTGTTCGACATCCGACGACATCTGCCAGGCACTCTGCACGGTGATATCCGGGTCGTAACCGATGACCTTCATGCCCAGCGCGTGCGCGGCATTGGCTACCTGTACACCGATAGCACCCAGGCCGATCACGCCCAGCGTACGCCCGGGCAGTTCGAAACCGGCAAAGTTTTTCTTGCCGGATTCAACCTGCTTGCTGATTTCGCTGTCTTCCCCTTCGAGGGAGCGCGCAAATGACCAGCCCTGGCAGAGGTTACGCGCCGCGATCAGCATACCGGCGATCACCAGTTCCTTGACCGCATTGGCATTGGCGCCCGGCGCGTTGAATACGGGAACACCGCGCCGGCTCATGTCATCGACCGGAATATTGTTGACGCCCGCGCCGGCACGGCCAATGGCCCTGACCGTTTCCGGAATCTCCCAGTTGTGCATATTGAACGAGCGCAACAGGATGGCGTCCGGATGCTGGATCTCGGAAGCGACTTCATATTTATCACGCGGTAAACGTTCCAGACCGGCCACGGAAATATTATTCAGGGTAAGAATCTTGTACATGGTTATATTGTTCTGCCTTGTGCGGTTAACCGTGGCGCTTCTCGAACTCGCGCATGAAATCAATCAGTGCAGCAACACCCTCTTCCGGCATGGCATTGTAGATACTGGCACGCATACCACCCACCGAACGATGCCCCTTGAGTGTCATCAGGCCTTCCTGTCCGGCTTGTTCCAGGAAGGTGGCGTCCAGTTCCGGATCCGCCAGGGTGAAAGGCACATTCATCCAGGAGCGGCAATCGGGATCAACCGGGTTGGCGTAAAAATCCGAATCATCGATGGCCTTGTACAGGGCGCTGGCCTTGCGGTGGTTGATCATCGAAATCTTTTCCAGACCGCCTTTTTCCTTCAGCCACTCGAACACCAGGCCGGCGAGGTACCAGCCATAGGTCGGCGGTGTGTTGTACATGGAACCGTTGTTGGCGTGGGTGGCGTAGTCGAACATCACCGGCTGTCCGTCGACCGGCTGACCGATCAGGTCGTCACGCACAATCACTACCGTCAGCCCGGCCGGGCCAATGTTCTTCTGTGCGCCGGCATAGATGACGCCATACTTGCTGACATCAATCGGCCGCGACAGGATGGTCGATGACATGTCCGCCACCAGCGGCACATCGCCGACATCGGGAATCCAGTGAAACTCGACACCGCCGATGGTTTCGTTCGGTGTGTAGTGGACATAGGCCGCCTCGCTGTCGAGCGACCAGCCGGACGGATCAGGAATGGTAGTGAACTTTTCCGCTTCGGAGCTGGCAGCCACATTCACGTTGCAATAACGCCTGCCCTCGGCAATGGCTTTCTTGCCCCAGGCGCCGGTCCAGATGTAGTCGGCCTTGTTGTTGCCGCGCAGCAGGTTGATCGGCACCATCGCGAACTGGCTGGATGCGCCGCCCTGCAGGAACAGTACCTTGTAGTTGTCCGGAATTTTCATCAGTTCGCGCAGGTCGGCCTCGGCCTTCTCCGCGATCGACATGAATGCTTTTCCGCGATGGCTCATTTCCATCACTGACATATGACTGCCGTGCCAGTCGACCAGTTCATCACGCGCCCGCTCCAGCACCTCTGCCGGTAAAACCGCGGGGCCGGCGCTGAAGTTATATACCTTCGACATATTTTCTGGACTCCTGGATATTTTTTCTTCTGTCATTCCGGCGTAGGCCGGAATCTATGGATGCCAGCACTCTGGATACCGGCCTGCGCCGGTATGACGGATTAATCTGACGTTTCATCGACATTGCTGTCATCCTCATCACCACCAACGTCGGCGACCGGTGCAATACCAACCAGCGTCTCGCCATCGTGCAGCTTGATCAGGCGTACACCCTGAGTGTTACGCCCCATTGTTGAGACTTCCGCTACACGTGTACGCACCAGCGTCCCGCCGTTACTGATCAACATGAATTCATCATCTTCCTGAACCAGTACGGCGCCAATGACTTCACCGTTACGCTCGGTGCTCTGAATGGAAATCACACCCTGGCCGCCACGGCCGTGTACCGGGTATTCGGAGACCGGCGTACGTTTGCCGTAACCGTGCTCGGTCGCCGTCAGCACGGTACCTTCGCTGACAATAATCAACGCGATAACGCGCTGCCCCGGCGCCAGGCGGATACCACGCACGCCACAGGCGGTACGACCCATCGGGCGCACATCGGTTTCGTGGAAGCGGATGACCTTGCCGATATTGCTGAACAGCATCACATCCTTGCTTCCATCGGTGATCGCCACGTTGATCAGGTAATCGTCTGGCCGCAAGTCCACGGCGATGATACCGTTGCTGCGCTGTCGCGAGAAATCCGACAACGGGGTTTTCTTCACTGTACCCTGCGCCGTGGCCATGAACACGAACTGGTCTTCCGGGAACTCACGAACCGGCAACACCGCGTTGATCCGTTCACCCTCTTCCAGCGGCAACAGGTTTACAATCGGCTTGCCGCGCGCCATGCGCCCGGCCTGCGGAAGCTGGTAGACCTTGAGCCAGTAGGCCTTGCCGCGGCTGCTGAAACACAAAATCGTGTCGTGGGTGCTGGCGACAAACAGCTTGTCGATGAAATCTTCTTCCTTCACTTTGGTCGCCGCCTTGCCACGGCCGCCGCGCCGCTGCGCCCGGTAATCGGACAGCGGCTGCGACTTGGCGTAACCCTGGTGCGACAGGGTCACCACCACGTCTTCCTCGGTGATCAGGTCTTCCATGGTCAGGTCGAGGTGATCGGTCAGAATCTCGGTACGACGTTCATCACCGTAGTTTTCCAGCACCTCGTCCAGCTCGCCCCGAATCACCTGCATCAGGCGGTCGGGGTTATTGAGAATATCCAGCAGGTCATCGATGCGTTCGATGAGTTCCCGGTACTCGTCAACAATCTTGTCCTGCTCCAGCCCGGTGATCTGGTGCAGACGCAAGTCGAGAATGGCCTGTGCCTGGACTTCCGACAGACGGTACACATCGCCGTGGTAGCCGAACGTGGCTTCCAGCCCATCCGGCCGCGAGGACGTTGCGCCGGAGCGTTGCAGCAATTCACCCACGACACCCGGCGCCCACTCGCGGCGCACCAGTTCGGCGCGCGCCTCGGCGCGGCTGGCGGATGACTTGATCAGTGCAATGACTTCATCGATGTTGGCCAGCGCCACCGCCAGGCCTTCCAACACATGCGCCCGCTCACGCGCCTTGCGCAACAGGAACACGGTGCGGCGGGTGACCACGTCACGGCGATGACGGACAAAGGCTTCGAGGATCTGTTTGAGATTCAATAACCGCGGTTGACCATCGACCAGCGCCACCATATTGATGCCGAACACGCTCTGCATCTGGGTCTGCTGGTACAGGTTATTGAGCACAACCTCGGCCACCTCGTTGCGCTTGAGTTCAACCACCATGCGCATGCCGTCCTTGTCGGACTCGTCACGCAGGTTGGAGATGCCTTCGATCTTCTTGTCCTTGACCAGCTCGGCAATCTTTTCCAGCAACCGCGCCTTGTTGACCTGGTAGGGCAGCTCGGTGACGACAATGGACTGCTTGCTGCCTTCTTCGCCCTCGATATGGCTGCGTGCGCGAATATGCACACGCCCGCGACCGGTGTGGTAGGCCTCGTGAATGCCGCGCACGCCATTGATAATGGCAGCGGTCGGGAAATCCGGCCCGGGGATGATATCCATCAGCTCCTTGATGGAAAGTTCCGGATTATCGATCAGCGCGATACACCCTTTGACGATCTCGGTCAGGTTGTGCGGCGGAATGTTGGTCGCCATGCCCACCGCGATGCCGGCCGAACCATTGACCAGCAGGTTGGGGATGCGCGTCGGCATGACCGACGGTTCGTGCTCGGACTCGTCGTAGTTGGGTACGAAGTCGACCGTCTCTTTATCGAGATCGGCGAGCAGTTCGTGGGCGATTTTCGACATGCGCACTTCGGTGTAACGCATGGCGGCCGGGGAATCGCCATCCACTGAACCAAAGTTACCCTGTCCGTCAACCAGCATGTAGCGCAGCGAGAACGGCTGGGCCATGCGTACAATGGTGTCATACACGGCGGTGTCACCGTGCGGGTGGTACTTACCGATCACGTCGCCGACCACGCGGGCGGATTTCTTGTAGGGTTTGTTGAAGTCGTTGCCGAGCACACTCATGGCGTACAGCACGCGTCGATGCACCGGCTTCAGCCCGTCGCGCACATCCGGCAGCGCGCGCCCGACGATCACGCTCATGGCGTAGTCGAGATACGATTTCCGCATCTCGTCTTCCAGGTTGACCGGAAGCACTTCTTTGGCGAAATCAGACATGAAACTCAACCCGGGAGCCGGCCAGGTCGCCGGTTCCGTAAAATGAATGTAAAGCTACCTGAGACGCGCTGAAACGCCCAGAGCGGCTAAAAGACAAATGTTACCACACCACGGCCTACCACTGCATCAAGACAATTCGTGCTGAGAACGGCTGAGAGAGCGCCTGAGAGACGTGTCGTCAAATTCCCGTCATACCCATAAGGGAACGCATTTTGCTGCGATCCGGGTGCTCGACAACACCGCGCTCAGTAACAATGACATCGACCAGTTGCGCCGGTGTGATATCAAATACGGGGTTCCAGGCTTGCGCGCCGGCCGCTGCCACCGGCTGGCCGGCCGCCTGCAACACTTCTACCTCCGCGCGTGTCTCAATCGGGATTTCAGCGCCGCTGGCCGTATTCATATCAACGGTCGAAGACGGCGCGACCACCATGAACTTCACGCCATGGTAACGGGCCGCCACCGCCGTTGCATAGGTACCGATCTTGTTGGCAACGTCGCCATTGGCCGCAATCCGGTCGGAACCGACAATGACCCATTGCACCTTGCCCTGTTGCATCAGCCAGGCCGCGGCGCCGTCGACCAGCAAGGTGACCGGAATACCATCCTGCATCAGTTCCCAGGCCGTCAGCCTCGCACCCTGCAACCAGGGCCGCGTTTCGTCAGCATAGACCGCATCGAGTTTTCCAGCGGCCCAGGCGCTGCGTATCACACCCAGTGCCGTACCGTAGCCACCGGTCGCCAGCGAACCGGCATTACAATGCGTCAATACGCCACTTCCGGCATCAATACAGGCGGCACCCAACTCACCCATGGTGCGATTCGCAGCAATGTCTTCCTCATGAATGACCTGCGCTTCGGCCAGCAACGCCGCTACCGGGTCACCCTCCAGTGACTCCGCCAGACGCTGCATGCGCTCGACCGCCCAGGCAAGATTCACCGCGGTAGGACGCGCCTGTGCAAGTTGCCGCATATCACCTGCAAATGCAGCCTTCCAGTCAGAAGCCTGCGCGGCATAACATGCGCGCGCCGCCAGCACCGCCCCGTAGGCCGCGGTTATGCCAATTGCCGGCGCCCCGCGCACCACCATATCGGTAATGGCCTGCGCGGCATCGCTGCAACGTTCCAGCGTCAACCAGATTTCCCGCTGTGGTAACACGCGCTGATCGAGTAATTGCAGTCCGCTGTCCGTCCAGCGAACCGCCCGTATAGCGTCGTAGTCTGACATGCTGATTCCTTTGCCCGCCGCGGCACCACGTGGCGCAGCTGGACGATCGTACAATACACACCCCGAACCGTTGTAACCGCTTGCAACCACCCGTCGTTCAGGCTTTACTTGGGCAAGGCAGCAAAAATAAACAAGCGGCGACAATATGTTGCCTTAAGAGAGGAGTTTGTCATGGAATCGATCAATATTACAGGGCCGGGAAACCTGGACATAATCCAGGGCATCCTGATCCCCTGGGCCATACAGCTCGGTGTTGCACTCGCCATCTTCATCATCGGGCGCTGGATTGCCAAATGGTTGACCGGCATGGTCAGGAAACTGATGAAGAAGTCCAACCTCGACGACATGCTGATCAACTTTGTCGGCAACCTGACCTATACCGTGCTGCTGCTGGTTGTCGTCATGGCGGCACTCGATCACCTCGGCATCGAAACCACCTCCCTGCTCGCCGTATTCGGCGCCGCCGGCCTGGCCGTAGGCCTGGCCCTGAAGGACTCGCTGGCAAACTTCTCCTCCGGCATCATGATCATCCTGTTCCGCCCCTTCAAGGTCGGTGACTTTATCGAAGCCGGCGGCGCCAGCGGCGTGGTCGAGGAAGTGCGTATGTTCGCCACCCTGCTGCGCACCGGCGACAACCGCGAAATCATTGTCCCGAACGGGCAGATCTACGGCGGCACCATTACCAACTATTCCGCCAGACCCACACGCCGCATCGACCTGGTATTCGGTATCGGTTACGACGACGATATCGCAAAAGCCAAACAGATCATCAACGACCTCATGAAACAGGACGAACGCATCCTTGCCGACCCCGAGCCTGCCGTTGCGATGGCGGAGCTGGCCGACAGCAGCGTGAACTTCAATGTGCGACCCTGGGTCAACAGCGGGGACTACTGGCCGGTGCGTTCCGACCTGCTGGAAAAGGTCAAACTGGCTTTTGATGCTAACGGCATCAGCATTCCCTACCCGCAGCAGGAAGTGCACATGC
>NZ_JBTTIO010000073.1:0-3329 GCF_058323355.1 Thiogranum sp. | reverse complement strand
TGGAGTTCAGACGTGTGCTCTTCCGATCTTCCACAAACCACCGATGAGTATCCAGCGATCATTCAACGGTATTTCGAGAGAATCGTCCTTGTAGAAAAGCTAGCGGAGACGCGCGCCCTCACGGGTTTCGCGCGCATCACGCCGCCCCCATACCGAGAATTCGACCGTGGGGACCAAAGCCAATTGAGCCTGCAACCACAACCCTGGTTGCCGGCATTGCGCGTTCATGGCGAGGGACTCTTCCTGACTTTGCGGCACGAGGTGATACGCGATTGGATTACGGATCGAATGCTCGAACGAACCAACGTCATTACGGAAAGCTACCGGCGAATGGCGGTCGAACTGAACAGACGCCCGCACGTATTGCCGCCTTCATTCTTCCTACTGCATACGCTCGCTCATGTGCTGATCCGTCGCCTGAGTTTCGAGTGCGGCTACGGGAGTTCCGCGCTGCGCGAGCGCATTTATTGTCACGAGGGGGGTGACAGGGCGATGGCCGGCATTCTCATCTACACGGCAGCCGGCGACTGTGAGGGTACGATGGGCGGACTCGTTCAACAGGGGAAGCCCGGACGCTTCGAGGTTATCCTCCGCGGTGCGATCCACGATGCGTTGTGGTGCTCATCCGACCCTCTTTGCATCGAAAGCCACGGGCAAGGAACGGACTCTCTCAACCTCGCTGCCTGTCATGCTTGTGCGCTCTTGCCGGAGACAAGTTGTGAAGAGGGCAACCGCCTACTTGATAGAGGCGTTCTGGTCGGGACACCGGAACAGCCTGAACTCGGGTTCTTCACGGACTTGGTGAAGACCATTATTCTGTAGGCGTTGTTCAACAGACTCTTAGCGCAATCGAGATACGACAACATGGCAAGACCGAAACCAATACGAACATTCGACCTCTTCTGCGGTGGTGGAGGGAGCTCATGCGGCGCACGTCTTGCGGGAGCCACGACTGTCGGAGGCATCGACCTCTGGCCGGTAGCGACGGAAACGTTCAAACTCAACAACCCCGAAGCGACAGTTTACACGGAGGACTCACGAGAGCTAGAACCGGACAAAGTGCGGAAGAAGATCGGTCGCGTTGATCTTCTTCTTGCTTCGCCCGAGTGCACCAACCACAGCCCCGCCAAGGGCAACCTGCCACGATGTGAGCTCAGCCGGAAAACGGCTTTTGAAGTGATCCGCTTCGCCCGTAGCTTTGAGCCACGCTGGATTGTCGTTGAAAACGTCATACAGATGCAAGGCTGGAAACGCTTCAACTCCTGGCTCAAGCAGCTACATGGTCTCGGGTACCATACTCTGGTAGCGAAAATCACCGCAACGGACTATGGTGTGGCACAGATGAGGCGCCGGCTGTTTGTAATCTGCGACCGCAAGTATGAGCCGCGATTGCCACAGAAGCGCCCCAACGCAGACGCCACGGCCGGGCGCATCATTCAGGAATGTAAGCCGGACGGCACAGCATGGCCGTTTTCCCAACTGGACGCTCCCGGGCGAGCGGAAGCGACTTTGCGGCGAGCCGAGAATGCATTCCGCGAGATTGGCACGAGAACCCCGTTTATCATGGTTTATTACGGCAGCGACGGCGCCGGAGGATGGCAGACACTCGATCGACCTTTGCGGACGATTACCACACTGGATCGATTTGCGCTCGTCGTGCCGAACGGGCGTGGTCATCTCATGCGCATGCTCCAGCCCCCGGAACTGGCGGCGGCGATGGGCTTCCCGAAAAACTACAAGTGGTCCGAGGGCTCCCGCCGGGAGAGGATAAGGTTGATCGGGAATGCCGTGTGTCCGCCGGTAATGAAACGCATAGTCCAGACATTATGCAAGCAACCGTGAGCCCGGCTCCCAGGAAGAAGACTACGCGTCGTTGCACATCGAGCGACGTAGATATTCTGCCAGCGGAGCGCGTTCCGACATGCGTGAGTACTCGAACACGCTGGATCAGAGCGATAATCTGCGAGTTCTACCGCAATTCCTGTCGGAAGTACCCCTGGCGCCGGCGAATCGGAGTTTTTCGGACGCTTCTTACGGAATGTCTGCTACAGCGAACGCGTGCTGATGCCGTGTTGCAGGTTTGGCCGGATGTCATGGCACGATACGGCGATCCGAACCGACTGGCACGAGCATCTGTTCCCGGCCTCCGCCGACTATTGGCCCCGTTGGGATTCGTCAGCCGTGCGACCAGACTTCCCGGCCTCGGTGCGACGATTCGCGAGCGTCACGGCGGGCGGGTTCCACGAGACTGGGCACAGCTTGTGAAGTTGCCTTGTGTAGGACCGTACGTGGCTGGCGCGACGCGTTCATTCGGATGCGGGATACCTGAAGGAATCGTGGATGCCAACGTCATTCGTTTCTTTCAGCGATTCACGGGGATCGTGATTCCCCAAGGCTCGCGTCGAAACAATGTAATGCCCGGCCGCTACTGGCTGCCAACTGCGCGGCTACTTGCGAACACGACCGGGCACAAGGAAGTGAACTACGGCCTGCTGGACTTCGGAGCACAAATATGCCGGCCCCGCAATCCAGTCTGCAAACAATGCCCGTTCAGAGCCGCGTGTAGGTTTTCAAACGAAACCGGTTGACCGCGTGCCTACACCAGTAGCCTTTTGACGGCGCGTTGCATCAACGACGTCCGGATGTCCGCCGGCGCCGATCTCGTTCGGATGACATGGTCAAGCGGCCACGGCGCGAATGCCGTCACCGCATCGCACATCACGCGAGAGGCCGTCCTGTCGGCTTCAGTTCGAGCGTGTTGGCAAGGTGAGCAAGAGCACTTCGCGCCGCTTCGCCGTCCCGGCTCGCGGTGGGTATGGGTACTGAGCTGGCCGTGCCCTCGAATCGGCAGGACAGGATGCGCAATGGGCACGCCATCACAATCGATCCAGCAACGCCTCGAAGATCAGGTGAGTCAGATAGGCATCCTCGCTTGCTTCGTGCATCCTCGACTTGTCAGCCTCGATCGCGAGGGTCTCCAAGCAGAATTCGAGCGAGTATTGAAGGCCCTTGACTCTCGTCGATAGAACTCGAACCGTGTAGTCGCGCGGTGATTCGTGGCGGTGGTCGTATGGCGTGCCCATACGCCATCCCTTGAAGATCGCAGCGGTGTCGATGAACGCAGATGAGTCGGGCTCCCGCATGCCGATGCGCCGACATTCCGCTCGCAGGAATCGAAGATCGAAAAGGTGACTGTTGTGGCCTATGCATATCGGGGCTTCCCGCATCGCGGCAAGCAGGCGGGTCAGGCTCGCCTCGGGCGTGGTTCCGTCTTTGCGGATAGCATCAACCGATGGTTGCAGTCTTTGAGGAATGCCTCGATTGCCTCG
>NZ_JBTTIO010000072.1:0-11923 GCF_058323355.1 Thiogranum sp. | reverse complement strand
AAGCATTACTCACCCGTCCGCCACTCGACGCCTGAAGAGCAAGCTCTCCATCGTTTCCGTTCGACTTGCATGTGTTAGGCATGCCGCCAGCGTTCAATCTGAGCCAGGATCAAACTCTTCAGTTCAATCACTTTAGTCGCTTGAGGCGACAAATCTTGGCTCGATGTACACAAAACTCGGAATTGCTTGAGTTTGCTTCCATCGAATATCGATTGAGCCAGTCAATCTATTCGACGTAAGCACCCACACAAATTACCTGATCTGACTTGTTAATGAACCCGCTGGCGCTCGTCCAGCGTAGACCGACAATTATGGAACACAAACGTCGATCTCGTCAATACTTTTCTCGCTTCCGGCCAACTCAAACAACCTGTGCCGCCCCGAAGCGAAGCGCGCATTATACAGACCACTTCACCGCCGTCAACAACAAACGGGGAGTTTTTTTAAATCACCACGAGGCGAGTAAAATATACCGGCAAATCAACAGGCTATGGATCGCACAAAACTGCGGCGCCTAGTCCACGACGGCAGGCGGCGGCACGTTGAGCAGCAACCAGTAGACGCCCAGCTGACGTACCGCTTCGATAAACTGATCAAAGTCTACCGGCTTGCGTATATAGCTGTTCACACCAAGCTCATACGCCGTGAGAATATCCCGCTCTTCACTGGAAGATGTCAGGATAACGACGCAGAGCCGCCGGGTCTTTTCTTCTCCGCGGATGCGCCTCAACACCTCAAGCCCATCGATACGCGGCAGCTTCAGGTCCAGCAATATCAGTCCAGGCAGATCGGCGGCCTCACAGGCACCGAGAAAATCCAGGGCCTCGACACCATCACGCGCCACAATCACCTCATTCAGGATGTTATTGCGCTTGATCGCACGCAATGTAAGCGCCTCGTCATCCGGGTTGTCTTCGACCAGAAATATTGTCTTTTCACCCATTATTCCGCCTTTCCTGTCCGCACAGGCCAGACACAACCCGGGGCTTTATTAAACTATTACTTCAGTAAGCTCTGATTAATTCGAAACCGTCATTCAGTATTATAGACAGGCGCTGGCATCAGGCCTGCAGGATATTCACCCGTGCAAAACGGCGTTTCCCCACCTGGCAAACACATGCCTTGCCGGGCGCAAGTCTCAGCCTGGCATCCGAAATTTTTTCACCATCCAGTTTCACAGCACCCTGACGGATCATGCGCAGGCTTTCCGACGTGCTGGATGTCAGCCCCGCATCCTTCAACACATTGGCAATCGGCATACCTTCCGCGTCCGCCGCAAGTTCAACCTCCGGCATGTCATCAGGCATAGCCCCCTTCTGGAAGCGGGCCACGAAATTCTCCTGCGCCTGTTGCGCGGCCTGCTGCGAATGAAAGCGTGCAACAATCTCCACACCCAGCTCAAACTTGATATCACGGGGGTTACGACCCTCGTCCTTTTGCTGCTGCAGCTTGCGAATCTCGGTCAGCGGTCGAAAACTCAGTAGTTCAAAATAACGCCACATCAACTCGTCTGAAATAGACATCAGCTTTCCGAACATGTCATCCGGCGCATCAGCTATACCAATGTAGTTCCCCAGCGATTTGGACATTTTCTGCACGCCATCCAGCCCTTCGAGAATGGGCATGGTCAGTACAACCTGGGGTTTCTGGCCATAGGCTTCCTGCAGCTGCCGGCCGACCAGCAGATTGAATTTCTGATCCGTACCACCCAGCTCCACATCCGCTTTCAGCGCGACCGAGTCATAGCCCTGCACCAGGGGGTAGAGAAATTCATGAATCGCGATAGGCTGACCGGAAGCATATCTTTTATTGAAATCATCGCGCTCCAGCATACGCGCCACAGTGTGTCTGGCCGCCAGCTGGATTAGATCCGCCGCTGTCATCTCGTTCATCCAGCTGGAATTGAACATGACCAGGGTCTTTTCCGGATCGAGGATCTTGAAAATCTGCTGTTCGTAAGTCCTTGCATTCTCGATAACTTCGTCGCGTGTCAGCGGTTTGCGGGTGATATTCTTGCCCGTCGGATCACCGATCATGCCGGTGAAGTCACCAATCAGGAAGATCGCCTCGTGCCCGAGCTCCTGGAACTGACGCAACTTGTTGAGCAATACGGTATGCCCAAGATGCAAGTCCGGTGCTGTCGGGTCAAAGCCCGCCTTCACCCGTAACCGTTTCCCGGTTTTCAGGCGCTCTTCCAGCTCTGATTCCAGCAGAATTTCCTCTGCACCCCGCCTGATCTGCTCAAGCGCCTCTTGCTGCGACATCCAACCTCTCCCGGCCACTGAAAAACAGGGCGAAAGAGTATCACACCTCTGCCGATAACCGGTCGAGAATGGCATGGTTTCTGCCTTAAAATCACCTGTCATTGATTCACCGGTTGACCCCGGCAACCCATGTCAGTTAGGTTTACGCTGATAATTAAAAGGGATTTCAGTGCGGTATAACAACTCATCACTGCGGGATTACAGCACCGGATGGACCGATAGCCGGTCGCCAAAACGCTCATCGAAAGGCCTTCGGTGGCTGCTGCTGGGTTCGGTTTCCGGCCTGGCCATTGGCCTGTTTTCACTCACCTCCCTTGACGCAAATGCATTGCGAGTCAAGGAGTTGCCACTTGCCGTACCCATGCCCGAGGCTGTAGCCGAAAGCACCGACTCGTACCTTGAAACTGCCGTTGCCAATACCCGACAGAGTCATGCCACAGCCTCGCAAACTGCAGCTCGGGAACCGGTCAAGGGTGAATGGCACAAGGTGACCGTACGTGAAGGCGACAGCCTGGCGCGCATCTTTTCACAACAGAATATCCCTGCCGGCCAACTTCATCGGCTGATTACCGGCGGCGGCGTTGCCAAAAAACTGACTCGCATTTATCCCGGTCAGGTACTGCGCCTGCGCACCACGGCTGAAGACGGCCTGCTGGAATTACAGTACGAAATCGACGCACTGAACCAGGTCCAGGTGTTACGCAAGGGCGATGATTTCGACACCCGGCTTGTGACCCGTGCACCGGAACGCCGCAAGGTTCAGGCCACCGGTGAAATTAACAGTTCGCTGTTCCTCGCCGCACAGAAGGCACATCTGCCCGAGAACATCACCATGGAACTGGCCAACATATTTGGCTGGGACATCGACTTTGCACTGGACATCCGCAAGGGCGACCGTTTCACCGTCATCTATGAAGACCTCTACCTCGATGGTGAACGTATCGGCACGGGCGACATCCTGGCGGCCGAATTTATCAACCAGGACAAGACACACCAGGCGGTACGCTATACCGACGCACGCGGTCGCACAGACTACTATTCACCTGAAGGCCGCAGCATGCGCAAGACCTTCCTGCGCACACCGGTGGCCTTCTCGCGCATCAGTTCGCGCTTCAACCCTGGACGCAAGCACCCCATCCTTAACACCATCCGCAGCCACAAGGGTGTCGACTACGCCGCACCGCGTGGCACACCGGTCAAGGCAACGGGCGCAGGCAAGATTGTATTACGCGGCAGGAAAGGCGGTTACGGAAAGACCGTGGTGATCCAGCACGGCAGCCGCTACAACACGCTGTACGCACACCTCAACAGCTATGCACGTGGACTGCGCAATGGCAGCCGTGTCCAGCAAGGCCAGATCATCGGCTATGTCGGCAGCACCGGGCTGGCAACCGGCCCGCACCTGCACTATGAAGTCCGCGTCAACGGCGTGCACCGCAATCCACTCACCGTGAAACTGCCGGATGCCGCACCGCTACAGCGGACCTACATGGCAGATTTCAAACTGAAAACCGGCAACCTGCTGGCACGTCTGGAACTTGCCCGGTCTCAAGCCATCGCGCTTAAAGAGTGAACACCTGCACACTGCGTCGTAACCTTTCACCCTATGGCTGAGTACTACCTTGGCCTGATGTCAGGCACCAGCATGGATGGTATCGATGCTGTACTGGTTGATCTGCAAAACCCCCAGCCTGAACTTGTCTGCGCGCGCACCTTCGCCTGGCCGGAAGCCATTCAACAGCAACTTGCACAGGTCGTCGACCACCCTGAATCGGTTTCACTGCATGCACTGGGGCAACTCGATGCAGCCACGGGAGAGGCCTTTGCCAAAGCCGCACACGCGCTCATTCAGGAAGCAGAAATCAACCCGGAAAAAATTCGCGCCATTGGCAGCCATGGGCAAACCCTGTTCCATGCGCCGGACAGTGAACCTGCTTTCAGCCACCAGTGTGGCGACCCGAGCCGCATTGCAGAAAAGACCGGCATCACCACGGTTGCCGATTTCCGCCGGCGCGACATCGCTGCCGGCGGCCAGGGCGCGCCACTGGTTCCGGCATTTCACCAGGCGGTTTTTTCCAGTCCAGACCAGAGTCGCGCGGTACTCAACATTGGAGGTATGGCAAACCTGACGGTTCTGCCCGCCAACAACCACCCTGTTACCGGCTTTGATAGCGGGCCCGGAAATGTGCTGATGGACAGCTGGTGCCTCAGGCATCGCGGCCAGGCCTGCGACAAGGGCGGCGCATGGGCGGCACAGGGAAACTGTATCCCCACCCTGCTCGACAGACTGCTTGAACATCCTTTCCTGAATCAGGCACCACCCAAAAGTACCGGGCGTGAAGTATTTTGCGGAAACTGGCTTGATGAACAGCTCGACCGGGGGCCGGCTTCAGCAAACGCAGAAGATGTGCAGCGCACGTTGCTGGAATTCACAGCCAGGACCATCAGCGATGCCATAAAGACACACGCCGGTGATATCTCACAGTTACTGGTATGCGGCGGTGGCGCCCACAACACCTTGCTTATGCAACGCCTCGCGGAATTACTGGAAGGCATCGAAATCACTTCGACCGAAGCTTTTGGCCTGCACCCGGACTGGGTGGAAGCGGTTGCCTTCGCCTTGCTGGCGAAGGCAACGCGTGGCGGGCCACCGGGCAACCTGCCGTCTGTCACCGGCGCCTCGCACCCGGTGGTGCTGGGCGCTATCTACCCGGCCTAGCGCTCGGAGATGGGCACATAACTGCGCCGTGACTCGCCGGAATACACCTGGGTGGGACGGAAAATGCGGTTATCGCCTAACTGCTCGCGCCAGTGCGCCAGCCAGCCGGCCGAGCGCGCCACGGCAAAGATCGAGGTGAACTGGTCCGGCGGAATACCCATTTCCAGGTAGAGAATCCCGGAATAAAAATCGACGTTGGCGTACACCCCCTTGGGTGCCAGCTTTTCTTCACAGGCTTCTTCCAGCGCCAGCGCCGTCTCGAACAGCGGCCCCATGTTACCGCCACGCTGCTCCATCAACTCGCGCATCATTTTCTGCAGGATGGTGGCGCGCGGATCCTTCACCTTGTATTCACGGTGACCCATACCCCAGATCCTGGCCTTTTTAGCCAGTTGCTTGTCGAGCCAGGGCCGGACATTTTCCGGCCGGCCGATTTCCTCCAGCATTTCCACGACGCGCTGGTTGGCGCCGCCGTGCAGTGGCCCGGCCAGGGTACCAACCGCTGCCGCCACCACCAGGAACGGACTGGCCAGCGTGGAACCGGCCACCAGTGCCGCAAAGGTCGATGCATTGATGGTGTGTTCCGCGTGCAGAATCAGGCAGGCGTCCATGATGCGCGCCAGCAGGGGATCGGGGTCTTCGCCATTGAACATGTACAGCAGGTTCTCGGCGTAATTCAGGTCCTTGCGCGGCGGAATCGGGTCATAGCCGTTACGCACATGTTCCCAGTTGGCCACGATCGTCGCCATCCGGGCGATGATCTTGACTGACATGTTGTGCACGTAATTCAGGTCTCTACACTGCCCGCCACCGGTGAGACATTCATCCCCGGAATAGAACATGCCAAGGCTGGCCACAGCTGTCTGCAGCATTTCCATCGGGTGCCCGGTAGCCGGCAGGGATTTCATGATGTCGCGCACGTTGTATTTGACGATGCGGCTGGCACGCAAGTGCTTTTCGAATGCAGCCAGCTCATCGGCGGTCGGCAGGCGACCATCGAGCAGCAACAGGGTGGTTTCCTCGAAGGTGCTGTTGAGCGCCAGCTCCTCGATGGGGTAACCACGATAGGTCAGGATGCCAAGATTGCCATCCAGATCCGAAATATTTGACTGTGTCGCCGGCACACCTTCCAGGCCGGGCAGATATTCGCTCATTCCTGTCTCCTGATCACAGGGCACGGCTTTTCGCGCCTGACTTGAGGGTGGGTATTCTACATAGCCTGACAGCGAACGCATCAGTAATGCCTGCCCCGGAACGAAAAAAGGCGCAAAAAATGCGCCTTTTCAATAAATTGCTGGTTTTCTCAGACCGAGAAGGAGGAACCGCAGCCGCAGGTGGTGGTCGCGTTGGGGTTACGGATCACAAAACGCGCACCTTCCAGGTCTTCCTTGTAATCGACTTCCGCGCCGACCAGGTACTGGAAACTCATGGGATCGACCACCAGCTTGACGCCACCCTTTTCAATCTCGGTGTCACCTTCATTGACCGTTTCCTCGAAAGTAAAACCGTACTGGAAGCCTGAACAACCGCCGCCCGTGACAAACACGCGCAGCATCAGGTTATCGTTACCTTCTTCCTCGATGAGACGCTTGACCTTGGTCGCCGCATCATCGGTGAAGATCAGCAGATCTTCCGGGGATTCCACGTTCTGGGCAGTATTATCGCTCATCAACCCAACTCCACTAAAAAATTCTGAATTCCGATGTGGGCAGTATGCATTTACCCAGTAATTCAGTCAAGTATTTACGACGACGCCACCGCCCGGCATCAGGCGTTTTGCCACGATGCTTTTCCCTATGGATTGCGCCAGAATACAGACCGCACACCGCAGGAAAGATTCGTTATGTGTTGTCCGCCAGTGTTATTTGGCTGCTGTGATACCGGATTCGTCCAGAACAGACGTTTCATCCTCCGTCTGCCCGGTTGACTGTGACTGTGCACGATGCACCATGTTTCCATTCACTTCCGCGCCCATCGCCATCTCGATCAGGCTGTAGTACAGATTGCCGGTTACCCGTGCATGGCTGGCCAGTTCAACGCGTTCGCTGACATGGACATCACCCACGACTGCTCCATTCAATACCAGGTTGGGCACCTGCACATCACCCTTGATACTGCCCTGCTCGCTCACCGTCAATACCGCTTCAACACCTGGCTCGGCGGTAATATTGCCCTCGACCCTGCCATCGATATGCAGACCACCACTGAAGCAAATATCACCCTTCAGTTGCGTGTGCTGCCCGATAATCGTATCGATGCTTGAGCAACCTGCGTTTTTGCCCCATCCAAACATAACAACCTCCAGATTCCTTAATACGCCAGACCGGCAACTCAGGCTGGCCAGTCCAGTGTGGTTTCGACACCGGCCGGCTGTCCTTTGCCACGCGGAAGCAAGCGGACCGTCACACGTTGCGGTGTAAAATGTTCCGGTAACACAAGTTCTCCTGAAAAGTGCTGGAAGTACCTGAACTTGTACTTCAACACAGCCGCATCTTTTGTAACCAGCGCTGACAGCGGCAGTTTTACCGGTTTGCCCTCCTGCAAACCCTCTACCTCCATAAACACCGAGCCACGCGCATAGCGGTCGTTCCGTTTCAGCTGCGTAAGGGTCAGATTATAGTCAAAATGCCCCGCCTCACGTCCGGGAACCAGTTCAAAACGCTGGATATGCAAACCGGTTTTCGAACCACCGGGTGATACAATGCCACGATAGAACTCCAGTTCCTTGCGTAATTCCAGCAATTCATTCTGCAATGCAGCGTAGGAATTCCGCAGCTCAAGATTCGCCAGCCGGTCAATCTCGCTCGACTTCTCCAGTACCGCCGCCCGCTCGCGCAGTTCACGGCCCTGCTTTTCGAGGTCGTCGATGCGTGTTTCCAGCTGTTCACGCTGCGCTTTCAGCCGCACCAGTTCATCACCGGCAAACTGCTTGCCAAAATCAAACGCCACCGACGTCCCGAGCAGGGTCAGCGCAGCAAGCACACCGAGCGCCAGCCACAGTGTTCTCGGCGAATACACCAGAATCTTGCGTTGACCGCTTTCCATAAAATCTATGCTTACTCAGGCAACTATCATGCCGCCATCAGGGCAGCAGGGCGATACCCTGCAGGCCGGCAGACTCATCCAGCCCGAACATGATATTCATGTTCTGCAGTGCCTGGCCGGCCGCCCCCTTGACCAGGTTGTCGATCACAGACAACACCACCACCACGTCTGACGCCGGCGCCCGGTGCACGGCCAGCCGGCAGTGGTTGGCGCCCTTGACTGTGCGGGTTTCCGGGTGCGAACCGGCAGGCAACACATCGACAAACGGCTCGTCGCGGTAACGCGTCTCAAACAGCGTTTGCAGATCAAACTCCGGGTTATCCAGGCGCAGGTAGAGGGTGGCGTGTATGCCACGGATCATTGGCGTCAGGTGCGGTACGAAGGTAAGCCCGATCTTGTGGCCGGAAACCGTTTCCAGTCCCTGCCGGATTTCCGGCAGGTGTCGATGTCCCGGCACACCGTACGCCCTGAAACTCTCGGAAGCTTCCGCCAGCAGTGTTCCCACCGCCGCTTTACGCCCGGCACCGCTGACGCCGGACTTGCAGTCGGCAATCAAACCGGACAGGTCAGCGCCGTCCACGCCCAGCAAGGGCAGGAAGCCCAGCTGTACGGCAGTCGGGTAGCAGCCGGGATTCGCCACCAGCCGGGCATCGGCAATCGCCGTGCGATTCACTTCAGGCAACCCGTACACGGCCTCATCCAGCAGCTCCGGGCAGGCGTGCGGCATGCCGTACCAGTCCTGCCACAATTCCGCATCCTTCAGACGAAAATCCGCCGCCAGATCGATCAGTTTCACGCCCGCATCCAGCAATGGCCCGGCCATTTTCATGGCAATACCATTGGGCGTGGCGAAGAAAACCAGCTCACAGGCCGCCAGTGTTTCGCTATCCGGCTCACTGAAATCGAGGTCCACATGTCCACGCAGGTTCGGGAACAGTTCCGCTACCGGCGTACCCGCCTCACCTCGCGAAGTGATCACCTCAAGCTGCACATCCGGGTGCAGTGCCAGCAATCTCAACAATTCAACACCGGTATACCCGGTTCCGCCTACTACGCCTACCTTGATCATTTGATGGTTTCCGTCGTACTTGCGTGACCTTAAAGGGGCTCATTCTCCGCACAATGCCGGAGTTTGTCCATGCAGGACAAGGACATTGCATATGCGCGCCCGGGAAAATACCATGTCGCCCGCACGACCCCCTTTTCCCCAGGATGCCTTCGGGCCACAACCGTTCATGCTGACTCACCTTCGCAAATCCGGGAAACACCTGCTGTCGCCAGACGCATGGAAGATCCGGCTGCTTTTCTGGGCCGGCGCTGTATTCGTGGGGGTAGTGGCTTCGGGCTTCGCTATCAGCACCGTATACGCCGAAAAGGGTTTCCACACGCTGCTCGAATATGGCGACTGGGTGCCCTTTGTACTCTGTCCACTTGGGCTGGTAGGGGTTTCCTGGCTGACCAGAAAAGTCTTTCCGGGTTCTCAGGGCAGTGGCATTCCTCAATCTATCGCCGCCCTGCAACTGACGGAACACACCTCGCGCACCGTTCTGCTGTCATTCCGGATTGCGTTCGGGAAAATCCTGCTGACCCTGTTAGGGCTGTTCAGTGGCGCATCGATCGGTCGCGAAGGGCCAACCGTCCATATTGGCGCAGCCATCATGTTCTCGCTGGGGCGGTTTGCCAGATTCCCGCACCATTATATGGACCGTGGCCTGATACTCGCCGGTGGCGCGGCCGGTATCGCCGCCGCCTTCAATACACCGCTGGCCGGCATTCTGTTTGCCGTGGAGGAAATGGGACGCTCCTTTGAGGAACGCACCAGTGGCGTACTGCTGACCGGTGTTTTCCTCGCCGGTATCACGGCTGTTGTCATCCAGGGCAACTACACCTACTTCGGCAGCACCTCGGCCGGTATGCAGACATCAGAAATGCTGATGCCGATAATCGTCTGCGGCATCGTTGGCGGCCTGCTGGGGGGGCTGTTCAGTACCATACTCATCCAGGGATCAAGACGTCTCGCACCCATCGTGCGGCGCCGGCCGGTGATCGTCGCCACGGTTTGCGGACTGGGTATTGCCAGCGCCGGCTTCCTGTCCGGCAACACCGCTTACGGCACCGGCTATGAAGAAGCCTCTGCCATCCTCACCGGCACCA
The DNA here is from genome assembly GCF_058323355.1 of Thiogranum sp. NCBI lineage: Bacteria > Pseudomonadati > Pseudomonadota > Gammaproteobacteria > Chromatiales > Ectothiorhodospiraceae > Thiogranum > Thiogranum sp. The sequence goes on along the minus strand of NZ_JBTTIO010000072.1, from coordinate 1,741 downwards.
GCACACTACCGGACAACTACCCGTTTATGAAAATGCTGGCGACGATCTTTTCCTACCTGAGTGGTATTCCGGGCGGAATTTTTGCGCCTTCACTGGCCACCGGCGCCGGGGTGGGCGCGGAAATCGCCAGCTGGATGCCATCATTGCCGGTATCCGCCATCATCATCCTCGGCATGGTGGGGTATTTCACCGGCGTGGTACAGACGCCTATTACCGCCTTTGTCATTGTGATGGAAATGACCGACAACCAGCAGCTTTTGTTGCCACTGATGGCAACGGCCTTCATCGCCTATGGCACCTCTCGTTTTGTTTGCCCTGAGCCAATCTACCGTGAGCTGGCGAAACAGTTTCTGCCGCCACCTGTGGAAAAGAAAGCCAGTGGAGTTTCGTAGATCGCGGCCATCCAGGAACAATACTATTTCTCTCGCGGAGGCGCGGAGATCGCAAGGTTATTGACTGTAACACCATACAAAAGAAAACTTTTCCCTGCGTCTCTGCGCCTCCGCGAGAATTATCTTTTTCTGCATATTAACGACGGGTAGCTGTTCGCGCTGACCCGACCGACACGGTACTATTCCGTCATGAAACTGAAAGATATCCTGATCGGAGTGTTTGCGCTGGCACTGCTTGGCAGCATTGCTTACCTGTGGCTGGCGCCGGCCGGGCTGGCCAGGGCGCCGGAGATTACTGTATCCACCATCCGGGGAGAGAAAATCCCGCTGTCGTCGCTGCGTGGAAAGCCGCTACTGGTCACGTTCTGGGCCACCACCTGCCCGGGCTGTATCAAGGAAATGCCGCACCTCGTCGAGCTGTATAACGAACTGTCACCGGAAGGTTTCGAAATTATCGGCATCGCCATGTCCTACGATCCCCCGAACCAGGTCATTACCCTGGCCGAAACGCGCCAACTGCCTTACCCGATTGCGCTGGATATCAAGGGTGACGCGGCACGCGCCTTCGGTGATGTGCGATTGACGCCCAGCAGCTTTCTCATCGCACCGGACGGCCGTATCGTTCACCAGAAAATCGGCGAGATGGATATGGCCAAAGTCCGGGCCATGATCGTTAACATGCTCGCAAGTTCCACTTCACCCCGGCCTGTGGCGACACACTGAACATGCTGTGGATCAAGGCCTTCCATATCATTTTCATGGTGACCTGGTTTGCCGGGTTGTTTTACCTGCCACGCCTGTTCGTTTACCACGCCGATTGCCAGGATCAGACCGGGCACGAGCGCTTTGTCGTCATGGAACGCAAGCTGCTGGCTATTATGACGCTGGGCGCCCTGCTGGCAGGGCTGTTTGGCATCTGGCTGGTCATCGGCTGGCACTGGCCGCTCAGTGAAAGCTGGCTACAGGCAAAGCTGATTCTGGTTGCAGTGTTAATCCTCTACCACGTTCAGTGCGCAAGGCTGGTCACACAATTCCGTCTCGGCAATAATCGGCACTCGGGTGTTTATTATCGCTGGTTCAATGAGGTACCCGCCCTGCTACTGGTTGCGATCGTACTTCTTGCTGTACTTCGGCCAGTCTGATTTCAGTTCACGGTCTACATTTTTGACTGTAGATAGTTATTCAACCCAATTTTGTCGATCAAACCCAGTTGGCGCTCAAGCCAGTAGGTGTGATCCTCTTCGGTATCCTTCAGCAGGTCTTCGAGGATCTCCCGGGTTTCATAGTCCTGTGCCGATTCACACCGGGCAATAACGTCCTTGAGCGCCGCGACAACCTGGTATTCCAGT
>NZ_JBTTIO010000071.1:0-26261 GCF_058323355.1 Thiogranum sp. | reverse complement strand
TAACCCCCGGGAGATACTGGCTGAAATCGCTCAGGTGCCTGACGCCGAGGTCACTGCTCTGTTGCAGAGGGTTTACTCGCAACCGATCAGGGAAAACCTCATTGGGGAGCGCATACAAGCCATCAAGCAGGGGGGGGCGGTGTGTGCTGTTTCAGTAGCCCCTGCCAATACCAAGCGCTGTGCTCCCATAGCTGCTGAAGCCGGGGCAGATATTCTGGTGGTTCAGTCCACCGTCACCAGCTTCGCTTCTCAGCGTATTCAGTCGATCAGCCAGAAGGTCATGGCTCGGCCTAACCTGCTTGAAATTATTGGCAAATATAATCTTTACACTAACGAACGTGAACGCCTGACCACCGAAGAAATTATCGCAGAAATGCGCAGCAACATCGGGCTCGACCTCATCGTCGCAGACGTGATCGATCCGCGCACTGGCCGACCCACAGCAGCCACCATCGCCTTCCAGCTGAGCTTTGCCGGTGAAAATCCGGCCCAGGTCCAGAAAGTCACCAATGAGCTTATGAGCCTGTATTTGAAGGAAAATCTTAAAGAACGCTCGGAGAAAGCCGGCGAAACCTATCTATTTCTCAAGAAAGAATCCGAGCGTTTGAACAAGGAAATTGCCGGTCTGCAAGCGAAGCTCGCCACCTTCAAGGAGCAGCACGCCAACTCGTTGCCTGAACTTCAGCAGCTCAACCTGAGCATGATGGACCGCAACGAACGCGACATGTCCGACGTCGACAACCAGATCCGCGCCCAGGAACAGACCCGGGTTTATCTGCTCAGCCAGCTCGCACAACTGAAGCCGTTCGGGGCCGATGCAGCACTGGATCCCAAAACCCGCCTACAGGCCCTGCGCACCGAGTACCTGCGTCTGCTGGCTCGCTATTCGACCGACCACCCGGATGTTATCCGCACCAAGCGTGAAATCGAGGGTCTGGAAAAGGAAACCGGTCAGGTCGACAGCTCGGCGGAACAGCTCAAGCAGATCGAAGCGCTGCGGGGTGAACTCGGCACCTTGCGCAAAAAGTAGTCCCCGGAACACCCGGACGTGGTCAAGTTGGAACGTCAGATCAGGGCCCTGAAACAGTCCGTAGCTTCTACGGACAACGTCCCTATGGCGTCCAGACTGGCTTCCTCGGCAGCTGATAACCCGGATAACCCGGCCTATGTCCAGATCCAGACACAGATTGAAGCAGCCAACAACCAAATCCGCTCTCTGCAACGTAAAAAAGTCGATCTGAAACAAAAACTGCTCGACTATGAGCAGCGCCTGATCGCGATGCCCCAGGTTGAGCGCGAATACTCATTTTTACAGCGCGATCTGCAGAACGCGGTCGCCGAGTACCAGAATATCCGCGTCAAACTGACATCGGCCGAAATCGCCCAGCAACTGGAAAAAGACAGCAAGGGAGAACGCTTCGAGATCATCGAACCGCCAATCCTGCCGGAAGAACCAGTCAGCCCGAACCGCTCGGCTATTCTGTTTCTCAGTTTTGTACTGGCACTGGGCACTGGCATCGGCTATGCCGCAGTAGCCGAAAGCCTCGACAGCTCAATTCGCGGGAGCAAGGGACTGGCATTCGCAACCGGCGCCCCGCCACTGGCCGTCATCCCCTACCTCGAAAGCGACCGTGAAAAGACTCAGCGCAAAGGCAGAACAATGCGGCGGGCTGCCGCCGCTATCGGTGCTGTCATTATTGCCATCACGCTGGTACACAATTTCTGGAAGCCCCTCGATGTTCTTTGGTACAAAGCACTAAGAAAGGCTGACGTCGTCATCAACACTTGATGCGATCATTAAGGTAACCATCAATGGAACGTATCAAACAAGCTCTCGAACGCGCGCGCGCTGAACGCCAGGGCCAGCCCGTTACTGAGCCAGCAGCGGCCGCCGTTGCACCAACACCAGTGACTGAAGTCACCTATTCCCAAACCCGCAATGTGGAGGTGTCTCGTGCCAAGATGCGCAGAAACCGGGTAATCACCGGGTTTGATCCCTGCGACTTCACCGACGCCTACAAAATGTTGCGTACCCAGGTACTGCAACGCCTGAACGATAATGACTGGAACGTACTGGCCGTCACCAGCCCCGGCAACGGCGAAGGCAAATCCCTTACCGCGCTGAATCTGGCTGCCAGCATCGCCATGGAAATCAATCATACCGTGCTGTTGGTCGATGCAAATCTGCGTCGCCCCAGCCTGCATCAGCATCTTGGCATGCCGGCTGGCCCCGGACTGAATGACTACCTGACAAAAGACACGGCGCTTGGCGAGTTACTCGTACACCCCAAGGGCATCGATCACCTTTCTTTCCTGCCGGGTGGCGCAGCCATGCTTAACTCCGCAGAAATGCTGAACTCGCCCAAGATGTCGCATCTGGTCGAGGAATTGAAGAATCGCTACTCTGGACGCGTAATCATATTTGACCTTCCGCCGGTACTCAGTGCAGCCGATGCGCTGGCCTTTGCCCCCTACGTGGATGCCGCCCTGCTGGTGGTCGAAGATGGTAAAACCACCCGCCAGGAAGTTGAGACTGCACTCGAACTGCTTTCAAGCACTAACGTGCTTGGCACGGTGCTCAATAAAACCGGCAATCCCGGTTAAGCCCGACCGCACACCATGTATGAGAGCTTCTACAATTTTCAGGAAAAACCGTTTTCCCTGCTCCCTGACTCCGGATTTCTATACCTGAGCGACAAGCATCGCATGGCGCTCACGCTGCTGGAATATGGCCTGATGAATCAGGCTGGCTTCACTGTCATTAGCGGTGACATCGGCACCGGCAAAACCACGCTCATCCGCCAACTACTCAACCAGATAGACGAAAGCATCCGCGTGGGCCTGATCTCCAACACCCACCAGACTTTCGGCGACCTGATGCAATGGATCGCACTGGCCTACGATCTGCCCCACCGGGGCAAGAACAAGGTGGAGCTGTACCAGGATTTCATGGAGTTCATTATCCAGGAGTATGCGCGTGGCCGGCGCACGGTATTGATTGTCGACGAAGCCCAGAACATGTCGGCGGAAACGCTGGAAGAGCTGCGCATGCTGTCCAATGTCAACGCCGACAAGGACCAGGTGCTGCAAGTTATTCTGGTCGGGCAGCGGGAACTGCGCGACACCCTGCGCCGCCCGGAGCTGGTGCAGTTTGCCCAGCGTATCGGCGTGGATTACCACCTGGAACCACTGGACGAACAGGAAACCCTTGATTACATCCGGCATCGCTGTGAAAAAGCCGGCGGCAGCATTGATCTTTTCACGGAAAAGGCCTGCCGGCAGGTGTTCCAGGCAACCGGCGGCGTACCACGGCTGATCAATCTGCTGTGCGACACCACGCTGGTATACGGTTACGCCGAACAGCGTGAACACATCGACGCCAGACTGGTCAGCGACGTTGCACGTGACAAACAGCAAGGTGGTCTGTTCACTCAGAAACCGGCGCCCGTCGCACAGCATCAGCCCGCTGCGAGTGAGCCGACAGCGGTCAATCCACGACAGACCGTTGAGTCCCCGACAGCGCTACAACCACAAGCTGTCAACAACGTGCAGCTACGCATTGCCATCGCGGCAGAGTCCGAATTGCTCAGAATCTACCTGTCGCGGCTGCTGTCGGGGTTCAACATCCAGGCTGTTGCCGAAATACCGCTGACCGCCCAGGGCCTGAAAAGCCTGAACGGTACCGAGATGGACGTGCTGCTGGTGGAACTCGATCAACAGCCCGACCAGATCGACGATGAACTCTATACCCTGCTGGAAGGCTGGAAACAGCCGGTGCTGTACAACGACAGCCTGGCCACCGAAGCCAGCCTCTCACAACCCAACCGCCAGGAATACGGCCGCAAACTCAGCGAGAAACTGTTTTCACTGGTGCCACACGCACCACAATCCGTCGCCTGAAAACCGTGAGCATACATCGCCTGTCACTGTTGCTGGCCATCACCTGGATGGCTGTATTGTTCTGGTTGTCCCACCAGCCCACCCTTGATACGCCATCCCTGTTTTCAGGCCAGGACAAGCTGTTTCATGCAGGGGCGTATGGACTGCTCGGCCTGCTCCTGCTGGGCGCCATGCGCCCCGGGTTGTCGGGATACTCCGCTATCCAGCTACGCGCCAGCGTCATTATCGCCAGCCTCTACGGCATCAGTGATGAATTTCACCAGTCTCTGGTGCCTGGCCGTAACCCGGATGTCCTGGACTGGGTAGCGGACACCACCGGCGCGCTGCTGGCGGTGGTGCTGATGGCCCAGCTGACCCGTGTCTTTTCAGCGCGCCTGAGTAAAAGCTAGTCTGCGAGATACGACGACCAGTCCCGCGAATCGTCCCCGAACACGAAAAAGAACGGGTTCAGCAAGGAATCTTTGGTGTTATAGCGCAACGGCTGCATCTCAAGATCCGTCAGTTTGCCGCCCGCCTGCTCCACCACGCAGTGCGCCGCGGCCGTATCCCATTCCGATGTCAGCCCAAGACGGGGGTAGACGTCAGCAGCACCTTCCGCCACCAGGCAGATTTTCAGCGAACTGCCCATACTGACCATTTCATGCTCACCCAGCTTTTCCAGGAAAGCCTTCAGTGAGTCGCCCTGGTGCGAACGACTGCCCACCACAGCGATCGGACCGCCTGACAACTTGCGCACATGAATTGCCTTCTCTCCTTCATCCGGTGTTTCCCTGATCGCCCCCTGGCCTTCACAGGCCGCATAGGTCACCCCGGTGACCGGCACATACACCACGCCCAGCACCGGCTTGCCTTCGTGGATCAGGGCAATGTTCACGGTAAATTCACCGTTACGTTTGATGAACTCTTTAGTGCCATCGAGCGGATCGATCAGCCAGTAGGTCTTCCAGCCGGCGCGTTCCTCGAAAGGAATTTTTGCATCCTCTTCCGACAGTACGGGAATATCCGGTGTCAGCGCTTTCAGTCCGGCGACGATGGTATTGTGCGATGCCATATCCGCAGCAGTCAGCGGTGACTTGTCGTCCTTGTCCTGCACGGAAAACTCGGTGCCATAGACTTCAAGAATCTTTTCTCCGGCCTGTTTCGCCAGCCGGCGCACATCATTCAGGTAATCACACGCATTCATCGACATATCTCGCTGCTTCACGCATTGGGGGGAAGCCCGTATCATACGCTATCCCCGCGACCCGATTAAGCACCATGACGCACTCACTGCCCTGGCAAGACATCGATACCGTATTCCTGGACATGGACGGCACCCTGCTGGACCTGCACTTTGACAACCATTTCTGGCAGGAACACGTCCCCCTGCGCTACGCAGAAAAACACGGCCTTTCCGTGGACGAAGCAAAGCAGCAGTTGTTTCCACGCTTTCGCGCCGTCGAAGGCACGATTGACTGGTACTGTGTGGATTACTGGAGCCGGCAACTGGGCCTGGATATCAACGCCCTGAAGCGCGAACTGGAACACCTGATCCAGGTACATCCCCAGGTGGCTGAATTTCTGCAGGCGCTGCGCGCCATGAACAAGCGTATTGCCCTGCTGACCAATGCGCACCACAAGGTCGTGGAACTGAAAATGTCCACCACCGGGCTGGCTGAACACTTTGACCAGCTGATCTGCGCCCATGCTTTCCGCATACCCAAGGAACACCCGCAATTCTGGCCACGCCTGGCCAGGGAAGATGCGTTCGACCCGGCGCGAACCCTGTTCGTCGATGACAGCCTGCCGGTACTGCGCGCCGCGCGCGACTATGGCATTCGTTACCTGCGCGCCGTGCGCCTGCCCGACAGCAAGGCGCCGCCGAAACAGACCGATGATTTTGTTGCCATAGAAAGTTTCAATGAATTACTGGAGAGCCTGACGTAACACCCCGTCATCGAGGTTAATACGGGCGCTGGCCCCAGCGCTTGTAACGCTTTTTGCAGTACTTCAGCAACGCCTCATAACCGTCGAAATACAACTCGAACCCTTCTTCCGCCGGCGCATCGAATTCGCAGTAATCGTTGGAGTAGTCCCTGCAGATCTGCGGACGGTCATCATAGATACCGCAACGCCCGTCTTTCTGAATATGGTTACAGGGATTATCGACCAGCAGGTACCAGCTGCCCTCATCCTTGTACACACGAATGTCGCGGTGTGATATCTGCCAGAGCAGGAAATCAAAATCCTGCCTGGAACGCGGTGTATCAATTTCCTGACTGATATAGGTACAGCACTTGCTGTTGGTACAAAAACCGCATTTGGTTTCCGCTGTCATTTCAACTTCAACCTGGAGTTCCTGTGTTTTTTTCCGACCGCTTTTTTTTGCTTTCGCACGCATCATTCAACCCGCCGCTGTAAACTCAAAACAATCAAACCCCGGCGCCTGCTCAACCTGCGCCGCACAAACCACCTTTACCTCACGGTCTCCCACGTGAATCAGCATGTGCCGTCCGGGCGCATACAAACCCGCGGGTGCCACCAGGCGCGCCGCGGAGTCCTTTTCGCCGGAGGACGGAATAAACAGGGCGTTGCGCTGCAGCGTTTCACCTTCTTCATCCTCCAGTTCAAGCTCAACCGGCGCAGGCACCCCTTCAAATGCCTCGACACCCAGCTCGGTTCCCTTTTCACGTTCATCGCGCAACCAGCGCACTGCAAGCAGGCGGAAAGCCGCATCCGGCTTTTCACCATCGGCAACCACACACACCAGGTCACCCACCCGCAGCGCGCTCGCCGAGCCTTGACTCCATCCCAGCCTGTAGCCCTGTTCGCTGCGATCCCGGATCACCCAGCGTTGTGGCTCCGGCGCCTCGCCATTCCTGTTCCGGAGCAACCAGTCGTGGATGGCTTCCAGCCCGACCACGACATGGATCCAGCTGCCACCCACACGGCGCTGACTGCGGCGCTTGTCGCGTGCTGTCACTTCCGGCAGCAGGTGCCGCAATATCGCCACCTCACTACGCTGACGCCGCCGATCCGGAGAAAGTGCCAGCAGCATTTTATGCATCAATTGCAATACCGCGCGGGCATCGATGAGACAGGGGTCATCCCCTGCAACCGGTGACGACAGAAACACACAATGGCGCGGCCGGCTGTCGCTCATCAGGTCGATAAAAAACAAACCCTCCGGCACACCCTGCCAGCTGTTGCCGGGCACAGTGCGTATCCTGTCTGCGTATTGCAACAGTGTGCGGTAATACAGATCCACCTGTCCCTCCTCCGCGGCAAAGGGATCCAGCAACGACAGCAGGCAGACGGCCTGGTAGTTGGCCGCAAGGCTTATCGTGCTATCGACTTCATTCTCATCGAGGCTGTCGTGAATGCCGTGGTGCCGCGCCAGACGGTAGAGCTGGTTCAGCTCAAGGAACACAAAAGGCGGTTCAGGGCGGTAGTAGCGGTAACTGTGCAACAGCGCGGCCGCCAGCTGGCGTAGCGCCGCACGCACGACACGGCCAAAGACCTTTCGTTCAGACTGGTGTTGTCCGGCCTCGTACATGGCCTTGACCACCAGTTTGTAACCATTGGCCATAGCCAGGCACAACCGCTCGATATCATCCACGGTATTTTTACGCTGCTGGCTGCTGAGTGGCTGCTGCCTCAGGCGAATCGGTTCGGCGCCCTCAAACAGACGCTGAACGAAAGGCCGGTAGACATCGAGTAATTGACGGCGCAGGGCTGTATCGAGGCGCTGTTCATTGAGGGGTTCCAGCGCCAGCAGTAGCTGGCGCACCGATTCGCCGGTATTCATCGCCGGCATGCCTGACAGCCAGTCGTGCAGGCGCCGTGCATCCAGTTCCAGCGTCGGGTCCTGGAAATCGTGCTGCTCCGGCGTGGTCAACAACAAACTCATAATGAAATTGCGCTACAGCAGGGTATCCGACCATTCCAGCCGGTAGTTCCCGTTTTCATACTCGGTGAAGGTGGTGAGAAACTTTGTCACAGCCTGGGGCAGGTTGCCGTTCCGGGTAATACGTGCATCCAGGCGATAGGCACCACTGCGCTCAAGCGTCACATCAGCCTGCACCTGCAAGGCGCCCCCCTGCGCAACAAGCGTGCCCCGGGTGGTATTGTCATCAAATTGCGTGGTCAGCGTGGCGCTGCCCAGCGACAGAGCCAGTGGCGCCTCGATGCTGGCCGGCGCCCAGCGTGTCTCTCCACTGAACATTGGAACGCCTGATGGAGAAAAACGCACTTCATCCAGATCGAGCACCAGCTCACCGCCCACACTCACCTGTTTGACCCCCAGGCGGTACAACACATCAGACGCCGGCAGGCTGAGCTGCACGTCCTTCAGGTAGGGGGCGCCGGAAAACCCTTTTCCTGCAACGGCATGGGCGGGTTTACCGGCCAGCCTGGCATGCAGGTCAAATTCCGCCCGGCCGGTAAACAGTGGCAACCACCTGAATTGCCAGCGCAGCCGCTCGAGCGCCAGCCCGTTCGCCACAACATGGCTGGCCTGCCCGTGCCATACTGTTCCCTGCACGCTGCCAATCGCAACACCCGGCATCTGCGGCGCAAACGCCAGTGCGCGGTGCGCGGGAACCGTGGCAACCAGAAACACCAGCCAGGCAACGACACCCAGTGCAACACTGCGCCACACCGTCATCAGCTCGCCGGCCCGGCCAGGGTCAGGCGTGCATTGACGCGTCCCTCACCCTGGGGTTCGATGGTGGCAACAGCGGCATCGATCCGGTAGCTGCGATTCAGCTTGCCCAGCCATAGCACCATGTCATCGAAAACCGCGCCTTCCAGCCAGATTTTTACACCCTTGCTGCCGTCCGGCTCCACACGTTTGATCGCAGGGCCGAGCCCGGCTGAACGCGCCGACTTGTCGACCACCGCCAGCAGCGAACGTCCCCCCAGGCTCCGCGCAGCACTACCCGCACTCCCCTGCAACGCTTTTACCTTGAGACTGGCCTGCTTCATCCAGTCGACCGTTTCCTGCTGTGCGGCAACATTGTTTTTCAGGTCATGGCAGGCAACTACAACCGGCTCCCAGACCAGCAGGTAGAACATCAACACCACCAGTACCGCCGCACCGCCCGCCACCAGCTTGCGCTCACGCCTGTCCAGCCCCATGAACCAGTCCTTCATGCGCGCCCCCCCTCGACACGAACCCGGCTGTTCACCTTGCCGTCCTTCTGTGTGGTTGCCGACTGGATTTCAGCGCGCATCCCGCCTTCACCGACCAATGCCTGTTTCAGCTGGTCCAGCACCTGGACGTTGTCTGCAAGCAGTTGCAGATCCAGCCGACCGTCCCGGTAGGTCACGCCCTGGATCTGCACGCCGCTGTTACTGCGAAGAATGCGCCCCACGTCGGCCAGCAGGGCAAGAAACGCCGTTTGCCCGCCACCACTGGCCTGGCGCTGCAATTCCTTGAGCTTCTGTTCCATCTGCGCGCGCGGATTAACGATACGGCGCGCCTTGGGAAAGGTTTCCCGGTAAATAGTTTCGATCTCGGCGGCAAGCTGCGCCTGCTGAGTCGACAACCGGTAATAATTCACGCCCGTTGAAACAGCGGTCAGCAGCAGACCTGCAACCAGTAACGCGGCTGTTGCCTTCCAGGGCCGGAGAATACGGCCCCATTCTTCACTGCGGCTGTAGTCGCCCTGCAACAGGTCCAGCGTTGGCCCCTGAACAAAACCACGCGCCAGGATTTCCAGTGGCTGCAGTTCCTGGTCAACAACTTCCAGTTCAAGGCCTTCAACATTGAGCGCAGCGGAACCGGACAGGCGCGCCCGGGCAGGCAGCTGATCACGCGAGGCAAATAACGACACCAGCGCAGGAAAGGTTTCCTGGTCTGAAGCAAAGCCGGCATAAGCTGCGCTGCGCACCAGCACATCACCTGTCCCGACAATTAAACTCCAGCCGTCTTCCGTCAGCGGTATCGCCAGTGTTTCCGGCAGCCACTGGCTGGCAACGATTTGCTGTTCGGCCAGTAACGACTTCCAGGCATCCATCCGGGCACGATCCACGACAGCCACGGGATAACGATCACCGTCCTGCACCGGCCCCACGGCAAAGTGCAATGTTTCGACATCACTGGCCAGCTGTTCTTCCAGCACGTAGGGAATCGCACGCAGCACCCGCTGGCGATTTCGTCCCGGCACACGCGCCTCGGCGAGCAACACCTCTTCGCCCGGCACGAGAACCACAATACGCGTTGCACCGGCAACCACACCGGCTTCAGGCACGCCTTCACGCACCGGTGTGCGCGCACTGCCCTGCTCGTCGACCAGCAGCCAGTCGCGAAAGCCGGCGCCTGCCGCCGCCAGTCGTATCAGTAAGGTATCTGCCATCCGTCCTTTTCCCCGCTATACGGGTTACATCGTATCATGATCGGCTCAGGGTTCATCCGTCAGCACGACCGGTGCCTGCACCGGGTCGAAAAACTCACGCTGCCGGCGTATGACGCGTGTGGTCTGCGTGGCGCGTTGTATCAGGCTGGCCAGCCTTACCCGCCCCTGCCCGACATTGGCCTCGCTCAGCAGCAAAAACCACTGGCTCTGTACCGACAGGGACTGCGGGTCGACCTGCTTGCCAAAGAAGGCCGGCAACAGCAACAGGTCTGCGACCTTTTCGAAACCGGTATCGCCACGCGCCTCGATGATCGCCTCCCCGTCAGACAGTGACAGACCATTGGCCAGCGTGGTTAATACCTCGGCCGTTGCAGTATTAACGTTAATCGCGGTCGGCTCCGGCAGAGCTGTCACCAGCGGGGCAGCGGAAGACCCGCCCAGCAGTTTGTCCATCACCTTTTTGTCGTAGCCTTTCACAAGGCGCAGTTCACTGATGTCCGCCATCAGCCGGTTGGCCGTCCGGTAGGCAGGCTGAAGCAACTGGTACGCGCCATCTTCCGCGCCAGCGGGGAAACGTGCATTGATGTCTGTATCCAGCCAGTCGACCAGCGCATCCGCCAGTGACTCGTCAAGATCCAGTGTCCGCAGCAGGCGCTTGTAGCGGTCCACCGCCGGTTGATCGGCCTCGCCATTGACCACCAGGCTGTTTACATTAAACCGTCCCTGCAAATCGATAACCCGGCCAATGACCGAACCGCCTTCTACAAAAGACGCCGGCACCTGGCTCGCCCAGTCTTCCGCCAGGTTATCCACCTGGCTGTCCCTGGCATCGCGCGCCAGTACCACGCGCGCCCAGCTCTCCGCACCCAGCGCATAGGCCCAGGCCTGCTCGCTGTGCAACAGGTTGCCGGTACGACGCATATCGAGTTGCTGGCGTGTGGTCATGGACACGGCGGCCACAGTGGCAAGCGCCACCACCAGCAATGCGGTCAACAGGGCAACACCGGACTGGCGGTTATACCGTTTCATGGATTGTTCGAACCGGCCTGGTTGTCCCCATCGGTCGGCGGCGCACCGGCTCCAGCCCCGCCAGCTGACGGCTGCCAGGCATCGGGCAGGCGAAATAACCACTTCAACACACCCAGGTCATCCAGCGACAGCTGTACCTCCACGGCACGTGGCCACTGCCCCTGCACACTGGCAGTAGCGGCAGAAGCCTGGCTGGAAGGTGGCCAGCGCTCCTGCCAGTTGTTCTGCTGGTCCAGGTAGCGCAACACGAACCCGTCTACGCCTTCTATCAGCACCTGTTCATCGGGCAGGGTATCCTGCGAACGATCCAGTACACGCCAGCTGCGCCGCACCAGTCGCTCACCATCCATCAGGTAGGCGACACGCTGCAGGTTACTGCGCAGATAGCCGGCAGGATTCGGGTAGCCGGCATGGGTAAATTCCACACCGGCGAAACTGCCCCCGGCCACCAGTGCCGGAGACACATCGCCAAACTCGTTACGAATACTGCGATCAACAAACTGTTCCAGGTCGCGCTTCAACAGCCGGTACGTCAGTTGCACACCCTGCATCCGGTCCGCATAGGCTTCGGTCTGGTGCTGCTGACGCATCACATTGGCCAGCCCGCTATAGGCCATGACACCTATGGCGGCAAAAATCGACAGCGCCACCAGCAACTCCAGCAGCGTGAATCCCCGCACACCTTGCATCAACGCTTCTCCACGAAGCCGCTAAGGCGCGCCAGCGGTGCATCGTCATCGTCCGCCCCGGCACGAAACACATCGATATCGAGCCGGCGCATGTCCTCCTCCGGCGATTGCGTCACCTGCATCACCCAGCGCCACTCGCGGTTTTTAACACCGGATGCATCTTCCGGGAAATCGACCTCACCTTTTTTCTGGCCGACAGAGGGCCAGTCACCCTTGACCTGTATCGAGGCAAGCTGGTTGCGCGCCACCCATTGCGCAAACACCCGGTCGCGCAGGTTGGCCTGGTTTCGCGTGTAGCTGCCGACTGTCTGGATCACCGCGCCCATCGACAGGCTGACCACCAGCAGCGCAACCAGTATTTCCAGCAGCGTGAAACCGCGCACACGCTTCATTTATCCAGCTCCAGCTTACCCATCAGGGTACCCTTGATAACGATGCGCCGTTCACTGCGCGGCGAAAACAGTGTCACCACAAACGGCGTCATCTCACCGCTCGACAACAGGTACACCTGCGGCAGGTCGGATTCCTCGCTGGTCAGCGACGGGGGCGGGTTATCTTCCAGCTCAAGGCGCAGCTCGATGTTGTCGGGTAACTTGCGCGGGCGCAACGGCCGGTCATCGTCCAGCGGCACCCAGCGCCCGTTCTGCAACAGCATGAACGCATAGCCGTCGTCGGTGAAACGCACCGCAAGCTGCTCGCTGCGCATCACCGCCTCCTGGCTGGCCAGGTCAAGCAGCGCAATCATGCGTGCGGCTTCGCGCTGCATCACCTCGGCGTGTGAGTCACCGCGCAGTGACAGGGCCGACACGGTCAGCATGATGCCGATGATCACCACCACCACCATCACTTCCAGCAGGGTAAAACCGCGTGACCGCATCTGCCCGCCAAACGCAAACAGCCTGCCGGAGGCAGGCTGACAGGCAGCGTGGCGGTAATGCGCATTCACAGAAAAGATCAGTTCAGATTCCAGTTCCCGATGTCGTCATCACTGGGTTTACGGTCCGGCCCCAGTGAATACACATCAAACGGCCCGTGAACACCGGGTGACAGGTACTGGTAGGGCTGCTGCCAGGGATCGAGCGGTATGCGATCCATGTAGCCGTCGCCCCAGTTGGCGGGTTCCGGGGGAATATCCGGTTTTTTAACCAGCGCCTCCAGGCCCTGCTCGGTGGTGGGATAATCGTAGTTTTGCAACTTGTACATGTTCAGCGCGCCTTCAATGGCACGTATATTGGACCTGGCCGCTGTGATGCGCGCCTCATCCGGCCGGCTCATGAGCTTGGGCACCAGCACCCCGGCAAGAATGCCGAGTATCACCACAACCACCATGACCTCGATCAGGGTAAATCCCCCAACACGCTGTTTATTATATAAAATACTCATAATTTACTCTTGGGTAGTGAAACATCGTCCGCTGACAGTCCGGCAACAGGCTTATCCTTCCACCTTGTTATCTTCTCCGGAACAGCCGCATTGTACCGCCAGCGGCACCTGCTTCGCTATTAGACGGGGTAACAACAGAAAAAATCCCGGCCTGTGCCGATGAGACGAATTAATCAGACCTTCCCTGGGCGAGCCGGTTATTCACCCTCAATGTGTACAAGTGGCGCTCTGCATCCACCAGGTGTTGCCCCCAGTGCTGCCTGAAGCCGATTTCCCACAGATGTGCGACTTCATCCATTCCGGCTGCGTCAAGCATATTCAGGCCGCGTTTAAGTTCAAAATAGATGTCGGTCAGGTCATCGGCAAGACTGCCCGAACGGTGATCGATGTCGGAGGCAATTTCACCTGGCTCATCGAATTCAAGCCAGTACATGTCCAGTTCGCCGAGCCTGGAGCGCAATTGACTGAACAGATCGAAACGATCATCGAAATCCGCCAGCTCCGGGGGAAACGAGCTTCCGCCGGGGTCATGCAGCGCAACGATGCCGGCATGCAACTGTGGCAGTATTTTCACCAGCGGCCTGAGCCAGTCTGAGCGATCGGCGCTACCCTCAATGATTCGACAGTACTGGCGCGCCGTATTGATTAATTCCAGGAACTGAACACGTTCGGGGTCTATCATAGCCCCTCCCTTTCAACACATGACTACACGCACAGCGTCCGTTGCAGTTGTGACAAACAGGCACCATAGAAACAAGTGTAGACGGGATTGAGGGATTTTCCCGTCACACCTCGACCATCTCGAAATCTTCCTTGCTGGCGCCGCAATCCGGGCACACCCAGTTCAGTGGGATATCCTCCCAGCGGGTACCCGGTGCGATACCTTCCTCGGGCAATCCTTTTTCCTCATCGTAGATAAACCCGCAGATCACGCACATCCAGGTTTTGTATTCACCCATAAAAAACACTCCTGCCTGAAGTCTGCCACTATGATAACGCTGCATGTCAAGTCACAACAGCCGGTCGCGGTGCTACAATAACCCGACTTGGGCAAGCCCTGATTAATTCGAAACCGTCATTCCGGCGCAGGCCGGGATGACGAATTAACGGGGTGACGAATGAATCAGACCTTCCTTAAATAAAGACAAAGACAGGTATCCAGGTAACGACACATGCATCAAGCAGGATTGACCCCACGCCCCGGCCAGGCAGCGCAGACATGAGCAAACAAAACAGTTCCGTACCGGTTGTCATGGTATTTTCCGGCAATGATCCGAGTGGAGGCGCCGGTGTACAGGCCGACATTGAGGCCCTGATCAGCCACGGCTGTCATACCACGCCGGTTATCACCACCCTGACCATTCAGGACACCCGTGACGTGATGGGGTACACGCCACTGGATGGCACACTGATCACCGAGCAGGCGCGCGCCGTGCTGGAAGACATCCCCGTCAGTGCTTTCAAGCTGGGGCTGCTGACCAGTACCGAAGCCGTTGAAGCCGTACACACGATACTCGACGATTACCCGGAAATTCCTGTGGTCACCGACCCGGTACTGGCAACCGGCGGCGGCACGGCGCTGACTGACAACGATGTCATCGACGCGGTCAACGAACTGCTGCTGCCACTGACCACGGTACTGACACCCAACAGCAACGAAGCCCGCCTGCTGGCCCCGGAAGCCGACTCACTCAGCGCCTGCGCCATGGCGCTGCTGGACAAGGGCGCCGAGTTCGTGCTGGTCACCGGCACCCACGAGAACACGCCTACCGTGGTCAATTCGCTGTACAGCAACCATCGCCTGATCGAAACCTTTGACTGGGACCGGCTGGATGGCGACTTCCACGGTTCCGGTTGCACGCTGGCGGCCAGTATCGCCGGCCTGCTGGCACAGGGCATGGAACCTTTCTCGGCGATTCACGAAGCGCAGGAATACACCTGGCAGGCACTGGCCGAGGGTTACCGCATCGGTATGGGCCAGCAATTGCCCAACCGGCTGTTCTGGGCACGCGAGGAACAGGACTAGATTGCGCGGGCTTTATGTCATTACCGATGCGCGGCTGCAGGCACCCGAACAACTGGTGCCGCGTGTTCAACAGGCCATCGAAGGCGGTGCCGTGCTGGTACAATACCGTGACAAGTCAAATGACAGGGCGTTGCAGGAACAGCAGGCGCGTGCACTCGTTGAACTGTGCAACGCACGTGACACAACACTGATTATCAATGATGACATCACCCTGGCCGCCAGCGTCGGTGCTCACGGGGTACACCTGGGCCAGGATGACGCTGCAATATCCGCGGCGCGCGAACAACTGGGCGACACCGCCATCATCGGGGTCTCTTGCTACAACCAGTGGTCACTGGCAAAACAGGCCGCCGGGGCCGGTGCGGACTATATCGCCTTCGGCCGTTTTTTCAGCTCTCGCACCAAGCCGGATGCGGTGCAGGCGGAGCTGGCATTATTGAACCAGGCACGTCGCGAACTGGGTATACCGGTGGCGGCAATTGGCGGCATCACGGCCGAAAATGGTGGCAGCCTCATCGAAGCCGGCGCCGACCTGCTGGCCGTCGTGCAGGATGTTTTTGCCGCCGCCGATGTGCGTGCGGCCGCACAGCGCTACCAGGCATTATTTGTATCATAAGGAAAACCCGCTATGAGCAAGTCGGAACAACTTTTCAAGCAGGCACAGAAGGTCATCCCGGGGGGTGTCAACTCGCCGGTACGGGCCTTCAGGGGCGTTGGCGGAGACCCGCTGTTTTTTACCCGTGGCGAAGGTGCCTGGCTGTACGACGCCGACGGTCGGCGCTATGTCGATTACGTGGGCTCCTGGGGCCCAATGATTGCCGGCCACTGTCATCCCGACGTAGTCCGCGCCGTGCAGGACACGGCGGCCAATGGACTCGGCTTCGGCGCCCCCACCGAAATCGAGACACAGATGGCGGAACTGCTGTGCAGCATGGTGCCGTCACTGGAACTGGTGCGCATGGTCAGCTCCGGCACCGAAGCCACCATGAGCGCCATCCGCCTGGCACGCGGTTACAGCGGCCGCGACAAGATCGTAAAGTTCGAGGGTTGCTACCACGGCCACTCGGATTCACTGCTGGTGAAAGCCGGCTCCGGGGCGCTGACGCTGGGCGTGCCCACTTCGCCCGGTGTACCGGCCGACCTGGCACAACACACCATCACCCTCACCTATAACGATGCGCAACAGGTCAGCGAAACCTTTGCGGAAATCGGCGACCAGGTAGCGGCCATTATCGTGGAACCCGTCGCCGGCAACATGAACTGCATCCCGCCGGCTGACGGTTTCCTGCAAACCCTGCGCGAAGTCTGCGACCGCCACGGCAGCGTGTTGATCTTCGATGAAGTCATGACCGGCTTCCGCGTGGCGCCCGGCGGCGCGCAACAGCTCTACGGCGTCACCCCGGACCTCACCACACTTGGCAAGGTGGTGGGTGGTGGCCTGCCGGTCGGGGCATTTGGCGGACGCCGCGACATTATGCAACACATTGCGCCGACCGGCCCCGTGTACCAGGCCGGCACCCTGTCGGGTAACCCGGTTGCCATGGCGGCCGGACTGGCAACGCTGGCACTGGTGCAGCAGCCCGGCTTCCACGACGGCCTCGACCGGCGCGCCAGACAACTCGTCGAAGGCATGAAGGAACGCGCCGCCAGTGCCGGCATAGCCCTGGCCAGCAACCAGGTCGGCGGCATGTTCGGGCTGTTCTTCACCGAGGCCGCACAGGTCAGTGATTTTGCCGCTGTGAACGCCTGCAACCTGGAGCGCTTCAAGGCGTTTTACCATGCCATGCTGGAGCGCGGGGTGTATCTGGCACCCTCCGCTTTCGAGGCCGGTTTTGTTTCCTCGGCACACGACGACACGGCCATTCAGACAACCCTGGACGCTGCGGAACAGGTTTTTGCGCAGCTGAACTGACCCGATAAAACATGGAAGCCCTGTTCGCCCAGCTGCTGGAATGGATGCATGCCCACCCCAACTGGGCGGGCTTTATTGTGCTGCTGGTCTCGGCACTGGAATCCCTGCTGGTGGTTGGCCTGTTCGTACCCGGCTCGGTTGTCATGTTCGGTATCGGCGCCATGATTGCCGCGGGTGGCATGTCGCTGTACCCGACCCTGGTGTGGGCGGCCGTTGGCGCAATACTGGGTGACGGCATCAGCTACCTCATAGGGCGCTACTACCACCAGCAGCTGAGGGTGATCTGGCCGTTCCGCAAATACCCGATGATGATCAGCCGGGGTGTCGACTTCTTTCACCGTCACGGCGGCAAGAGCGTGGTACTGGCACGCTTCGTCGGCCCGGTTCGCCCCCTGCTGCCGGCCGTGGCCGGCATGCTCAACATGCCACCGGGACGTTTTTTCCTGGTCAATACCCTGTCAGCCATCCTGTGGGCGCCGGCCTATATTCTGCCCGGCATGCTGTTTGGCGCCTCACTCGGTGTGGCGGCGGAAATCGCCGGGCGCCTGGCACTGCTGCTGATTGTGCTGCTGGCACTGCTGTGGTTCTCGTGGTGGCTGGTACGGCGTATTGCACGCAGCTTCCAGCCACACGCCGAGAATGTGCAGATGCGTATCCTCGAATGGTCGCGCCGGCATCCCCTGATCGAACCCATGAGCGCCGCACTGCTCGACCCCGAACACCCCGAAGCGCGTGGCATGTCGGTACTGACCGGCCTGTTGCTGATCGCCAGCTGGGCGTTGTTTGTTATCCCCCGCCACATCACCAGTGGCAGCCTGTTTTCCAACTTCGACCTGTATCTGTTCAATGCCCTGCAATCGCTGCGCAGCCCGCTTGGCGACCGGTTGATGGTGATGATCACCGAACTGGGCGACGCCGAAGTGCTGTATGGCTTCACCCTGCTGTTGAGCCTGTGGCTGTTATGGCGACGTGACTGGCGCATGGCGCTGCACTGGGTCATCACCGTGGCGGCCGTGGCATTGCTTACCTGGACACTGAAACTGCACACGGCCGTTGAGCGCCCCCCGCTGCTTGATACCTCGCTGATGAGCTACTCGTTCCCGAGCATGCACGCCAGCCTGTCTGTTGCGGTGTTCGGCTTCCTGGCCGTGGCCATCGCCCGCGAACTGCGCAGCAACTGGCACTGGGTGCCGTATTCGGTCGCGGTCTTTCTGGTGGTATCGATCGGCTTCTCGCGCCTGTACCTGGGCGCGCACTGGCTGTCCGACATACTGGCGGGCTGGAGCCTGGGGCTGGTATGGGTTGCGACCATGGGTATCGCCTACCGTCATCACCCTGCACCGGTGATACCGGCACGCATCGTCGCGCCCATGGCACTGGTAATCCTGTTTGCCGTGGCAAGTTTCCACAGCGGCCATTCCCTGAAACAGGACCTGGCCTTCTACCAGCCATCCCGACCTGAGCCGGTCGCCCTGTCACGCAACGACTGGCTGGAAGCACGCTGGCAAACACTACCGGCATTCCGCGATGACCTCGAAGGTCGCCACCATCATCCGCTGACAGTGCAGTGGATGGGCAGCCTGGAACAGCTGCGCAGCATACTGGAAGCGCGTGACTGGAAAGTTCCGCGCAACGCGGGCGTGGTGCGCCTGATGGATCTCTTTAACAGTGAAATCGGCATAGACGACATGCCAATACTGCCGCAGCTTCACCGTGGCCGGACCCAGCGCCTGCTACTGACCCGGAAACTGCCGGGGGAACCGCGCATACTGACTTTGCGCCTGTGGGAAAGCGGTTATTTCAACCCGCAACAGAACACGCCCCTGTGGATCGGCAGCGCGTCTTCACTCAGGCTTGAAGACCGTTTCCGGCTGTTGCGATTCCTGCGCACCGATGCGGATTTCAATACACCGCTGCAACAACTTTCCACAGACCTGGATGGCCTTGAGGTACGCCGGGTGAAACGGCATCTTGATGAAACGGAAATTGGCGATGTGGACTGGGACGGCACGCTGTTAC
Source organism: Thiogranum sp. (assembly GCF_058323355.1). Taxonomy (NCBI): domain Bacteria; kingdom Pseudomonadati; phylum Pseudomonadota; class Gammaproteobacteria; order Chromatiales; family Ectothiorhodospiraceae; genus Thiogranum; species Thiogranum sp. The sequence continues at coordinate 6,965 of NZ_JBTTIO010000071.1, read as the reverse complement.
TCATCAGCCCGCCACAGGTCAGCGAGTCACATCTTCCGCCAGCAGTTCGTGGTGGATAATCTCCAGCCGTTCGAGTGCGGCGTCCGTTTCCAGCAAACGCTGCTCACGCCGGCAGATCCGGGTTTTCACCCCAGCGCGGCGACAGTGCATTGTCGATACCGATCTGGTCGAGAATACGCGCCACCACAAAGTCCACCAGGTCATCGATGCCTCGCGCACCCTGGTAGAAGCCCGGGGCAGGCGGCATGATGACGACGCCAAGCCGCGCCAGCTTAAGCATGTTTTCCAGGTGAATAGCGGAGAAGGGCATTTCCCGTGGCACCAGCACCAGTTTGCGGCCTTCCTTGATGGCCACGTCGGCGGCGCGTTCGATCAGGTTATTGCTGGTACCGGCAGCGATAGCGGCCAGCGTACCGGTCGTGCAGGGACACACCACCATGGCCGCCGGCGCGCTGGAACCGCTGGCCAGTGGCGCAGTCCATTCCTCACGCCCGAACACCCGCAGCAATGCCTCGTCAACCGCAAAATGTTCTGCCAGAAAGCGCCGGATACCGGCGCAGCTGCCCGGCAGCTTTATATCGGTTTCCATACTGATGACGACCTGCCCCGGCGCCGACACCATCAGGTCGACACGCTGGCCGCCCTTCAACATGACTTCGAGCAGACGTAATGCATAGGGCATACCGGAGGCACCTGTCAGCGCCAGTGCGTAAGGCGTATCTCTAGACATGGGATTCCTCAAGCGCGGCCAGCAGTTTTTCATGGATACCGCCAAAACTGCCATTACTCATCACCACCAGCCGGTCACCGGGCCGGGCCGCAGCAATCACGGATTCCACCAGTGCGTTGATATCGCCGGCCACATGCGTCGGCACCATCACCTGCGCGGACACTTCATTGATGTCCCAGCCAAGGGCATCCGGTTCAAACAACCACACCGCATCGGCATCCGACAATGCGGCCGCCAGTGATTCACGATGCACCCCCATACGCATGGTATTGGAGCGCGGTTCAAAGACGGCCAGCAATCGCCCTCCGCCATGCTGACGCAAACCCTGCAGGGTAGTGGCAATCGCCGTCGGGTGATGGGCAAAGTCATCGTACACCGTAACCCCGCCCACCTCGCCACGGACTTCCAGCCGTCGCTTCACACCGGCAAACTCACCCAGCGCCTCGACGGCCTGCGCTATGGGGACACCGGCATGCCGGGCAGCCGCGATGGCTGACAGCGCATTGTGTACATTATGTTCTCCAAGTTGCGACCAGCTGACCTCGCCCTGCGATTTCCCGTCCAGCAACACATGAAAGCGGCTGCCGTCCGCAGCCTGTAACTGTGCCTGCCAGCGCGCCGGGAAATTCCCCACCGACACCGTTTCCTCGGCTGTCCAGCAACCCATTTCCAGCACTTCGGAAAGGTTACCGTCATTGGCATTCACCACCAGCAGGCCACTGGCCGGCACAATCCGCACCAGGTGATGAAACTGAACCTGGATAGCGGCAAGATCGGGAAAGATATCCGCGTGGTCAAACTCAAGGTTATTCAGGATCAGTGTGCGCGGCCGGTAGTGCACGAACTTGGAACGCTTGTCGAAGAAGGCCGTATCATACTCGTCAGCCTCGACCACGAAGAACGGGGATTCGCCCAGTCGGGCAGACACAGCAAAATTAGCCGGCACACCGCCAATCAGAAAACCCGGCTGCAAACCGGCGTATTCCAGTATCCATGCCAGCATACTCGCCGTGCTGGTCTTGCCATGCGTGCCGGCCACGGCCAGCACCCAGCGGTCCTGCAACAGGTGCTCTTCCAGCCACTGCGGCCCCGAGGTGTAACGCAGGCCGCGGTCGAGCATGGCCTCCACCGCCGGGTTGCCACGGCTCATGGCGTTACCCACGACCACCAGGTCAGGCGGCGGGTCGAGGTGCTCCGGCGCATAGCCTTGCTTCAGCACAATGCCCTGCTCGCGCAGCTGGTCGCTCATGGGCGGGTAGACATTGGTGTCCGAACCTTCCACCTCGAAACCGGCCTGGCGTGCAAGAATCGCCAGCCCGCCCATGAAAGTGCCGCAGATGCCCAGTATATGTAGCTTCATTGTCATCCTTGCCCGTTCAACCCTGCGTCTGTGGGAACAGGGTTTCAATCAAACCGATGCCCAGCACGGTATGCAGCCCCGCCAGCATCAGGCCAGTACCGTAACGCACCGACAGCGCATGACGAAAAATATGCGCCTGGACAGTGATACTCCACACCAGCAGTATCAACCAGCCCAGCACCAGGTCCGTCATGGGCTCATCATTACGGTGGGCGCTGGCGGCCAGTTGCACCAGCGGTAACGCGGCCAGTCCGAGCATCATGCCGGTTCCGGCCAGCGAAGTCAGCGTCTGGACAAAACGCTGTGTCTTGCCGGTCACGCGCAATACCGCCCAGGCAAAAACCACCAGCAGCAGGGTATCGAGCAGCGACATGCCAAGTGAAATCCGGAAACGCGAGCTTGCACTGGCCTGAATCAGGTCGATCAGTACATAACCCGACAGCGCCTGCATCAGCGCCTGGTACGAGACCGGGTCATCCTGCGGAGTGCGCCTCAACAGACATTGCTGCAACCACGACCAGAGATTGTCGTGTATTTTTCTAGCACTCATTTTCAATAACCACAATCTTTACAAGCTCACGGCGCGCGCTGACCAGCAGGCACGCAGCAAGCTGGCGCCGCCGGGCAGGGTTCAGCGCCGCCTGCCCGGCGTTTTCTTCTTTACATTCGCCTTCTTCTTTACAACCGTTTTCTTCCTGCTGGCTGATGTCTTCCCTGCCGTCAGTTTTTTCTTTTTCGTAACCTTTTTCTTGCCGACCGACGCAGATTTCTTTGCTGCAACCTTTTTACGCACAGGTGATTGCTTCGTGACTTTCTTCTTCGCAACTTTCTTCTTCGCGACCCGTTTTCCGGCAGGCGCTTTCTTTTTACTTACCCGCCCCTTCACAGCAACTTTTTTGCTGGCCGCCTTCTTTGCGGTCTTCTTTGTCACTTTCCTTGCAGCCGCTTTCTTTGGCGCGGTCTTTTTCTTCACCGCTTTCTTTTTCGACGCGGGTTTCTTCGCCACGGATTTCCTGCTGGCAATCTTCTTTTTGACGACGGCTTTCTTTGCCGTCGAGGTACGGACTGGCTGTTCCGATACTTCATCGGCGACAGCCGTCACCTCGACCCCGCCCTTCGAGTCACTGTCAGTATCATGCTGCTCAAGCAGTTTGCGCGCCACTGCACGGCGTATGGTCGCGGAACGGTCGCGGCTGGCCAGGGCTTTTTTCGCCGCTTCCGTCACCTTGAGCACGGCGTGGAATACATCGTCCGGTTCGCCAATGCCCTGGACCTGTCGCAGCAGCGACTGCTCGCGGTAATACTCGACGACCGGCAGGGTCTGCAGCTCGAAGATCCGCAGGCGATTGCCAATGGTTTCCTCGTTATCGTCTGAACGACGGCGCAGACGGCCACCGCATTCGTCACAACGGCCATCCATCTTCGGCGGTGCATAAAAAATGTTGTAACTGGCCCCGCAGGAAACGCAGGTCCGTCGCCCGAACAGGCGCTGCATGATGGTGTCCACGTCCACATCGATGAGTATTGCCAGATCGATCGGCAAGCCAAGCTGGTCAAGCAATTCATCGAGTTGTTCGGCCTGGACAAGATTTCGGGGGAAACCGTCCAGGATAAAGCCCTTGCGGGCATCGCTGCGCGACAGGCGCTCGCGGATAACGCCGAGTACGATCTCATCCGAAACCAGCTGACCGGCGTCCATGACCGCCTTGGCGGCCTTGCCGAGGGGTGTAGCGGCCGCCACGGCCTCCCGCAGAAGGTCGCCGGTGGAGATCTCCGGAATCCCGTAATGCGTCGCCAATCGGTGTCCCTGCGTGCCCTTTCCGCACCCGGGCGCTCCCAGTAGCACAATCCTCATAGTCCTCTCACGCTCGCTGTGTCATTGATTTTTATTACATTTATCAGCTAACCGACACCTTCCGGGAAGCCTTGGCCAATAAAAGTTTTTTCATAGGGACATACAATAGTTTTCGTAGCTGAAACACCGCACAGTGATTAAGCTACCGCCCCTACAAGCCTTAAGTCAAACAAAGCACCTGAATTTCATTGCTTTTTGCTCTATGATTGGGCGCCTTTTCGAAGCTCGCAGGGATTAAACAACACCAGTATGAACCGGGTTCCCGACTTCTCCGACAACGAATTGTGGATTATCAAATCCACTTTGCAGGAACGTTACAGCGATGCACCGGACATCCAGCTGGCGGAAACCGAGCTGCGCCTCGACCTGTCCCGTACCGAGTTGACCGCCTGCCCGGCAGCTTACTGGGAAGTCGGCGGCTGCCACTTCGTTATCGCCAAAACCGGCGACAATCGGTTCCGTTGCCAGTTCTTTTACCGCGTGCATCAGATGTACGGCACCGGCCGCGACGAGTACGACGATCTGACCGAGTGTGTCGTCACCCTGCTGCAGGTCCAGGCGGACAAGCAGGTTTCGGACGCTGAAGAAAATGGCTGACGGCAGGCCGACCGAATTCAATAAAACTGTTTCAGGAGTATTGTTACATGGCACGATCAACAGGAAAGAAAAACGCATTTTACGCACAGTCGGGCGGTGTAACCGCCGTCATCAACGCCAGCGCCTGCGGCGTGATTGAAACCGCGCGCAAGCACCCGGACAAAATCGGCAAGGTATACGCCGGCCGCAACGGCATCATCGGCGCGCTGACCGAAGACCTCATCGATACCAGCAAGGAATCAGCACGCGCCATCGCTGCGCTGCGCCATACGCCTTCCGGCGCTTTCGGCTCCTGCCGTTACAAGATGAAGAGCCTGGAAGCCAACAAGCGCGAATACGAGCGCCTGATCGAGGTCTTCGCTGCGCATAACATCGGTTACTTCTTCTATAACGGTGGCGGCGATTCCGCCGACACCTGCCTGAAAGTCTCGCAACTGTCCAAGGCCACCGGCTACCCGATCCAGGCGATCCACGTACCCAAGACCGTGGACAACGACCTGCCCATTACCGACAACTGCCCGGGCTTCGGTTCTGTTGCCAAGTACATTGCAGTATCCACCCGCGAGGCCAGTTTCGACGTCGCGTCCATGTGCGCCACCTCCACCAAAATTTTCGTACTGGAAGTGATGGGGCGCCACGCCGGCTGGATCGCCGCTGCCGGCGGCATGGCCGCCACCGAAAACTGCGATCTGCCCATCGTGATCCTGTTCCCGGAAGTCAAATTCAGCCAGACCAGATTCCTCAAGCTGGTGAAGGAAAAGGTCAGGCAGTATGGCTACTGTTCTATTGTTGTTTCCGAGGGCGTGCAGGATCGCTCCGGCAACTTCCTCGCCGACCAGGGCCTGAAAGACGCTTTCGGCCATGCACAGCTGGGTGGCGTGGCGCCGGTCATCGCCGGCCTGATCCGCGACAAACTGGGCTACAAGTACCACTGGGCGGTAGCGGATTACCTGCAACGCGCGGCGCGCCACATCGCCTCGAAGTCTGACGTGGAGCAGGCCTACGCCATGGGCAAGGCCGCCGTGGAACTGGCACTGCAGGGCAAGAACTCGGTCATGCCGACCATCAAGCGCACCTCCAACAAGCCTTACCGCTGGAAAATCGGCGAGGCCAGGCTGGCACGCGTTGCCAACGTCGAGAAGATGATGCCCAAAAGCTTCATCAGCAAGGACGGGTTCGGTATCACGCAGAAATGCCGTGACTACCTGGAGCCGCTGATTGCCGGCGAAGACTATCCGCCTTACGGCAAGGACGGCATGCCGAAATACGTTCAACTCAGGAATGTGCCGGTACGGAAAAAACTTGGCGACTTCAAGGTCAAGTAAAACAGTTAAACACGGGGTGCTTGAACGCACCCCTTTTTTGTGGTGACGGGATGACGCTGGACAAGGCACGCGAACTGATTGCGGTTCAGGCCAATATGGGTGGCGGCTACAACCGCAACGGCGCAAAACTGATTCTTGCCGAGGTGCAGCGGGAGCACGGGCAAGAGGCCGTTGACCGATTGATTCGCGAGTTCGACCTGGAGCAATTGTTTGGTTTTAAACCAGGCAGTGCGTTCCACTGAAAAAACAAACCGGCGATACACGCACGCCATTGCGGCAAGAAACGAAAACAGTTTCGCCCGTAAAGCACTGCGTTTCGCACCGTAGAAACTGTTGCTGGAGGAACAAACATGTCCGCTGAACTTATTTTTGTACTGGCCTGTGCGGCCGCCGCCATCCTGTATGGCATTGTGTCCACACAATGGATACTCGCCAAACCGGCCGGCAACGAACGCATGCAGGAGATTGCCGCCGCAATCCAGGCTGGCGCCAGGGCCTACCTGAACCGTCAGTACACGACCATTGGCATGGCGGGCATTGTGCTGCTGCTGCTGGTCGGCTTTTTTATCGACTGGATGACCGCCACCGGTTTTGCCATTGGCGCCATTTTCTCCGGGCTGACGGGATACATCGGCATGAACGTGTCAGTGCGCGCCAACGTGCGCACCGCCGAGGCCGCCACCGACGGACTCAACGCCGCCATGCAGATTGCCTTCCGCGGCGGCGCCATTACCGGCATGCTGGTGGTCGGACTGGGGTTGCTGGGCGTCGCGGGTTTTTATGCCGCCCTGGTTGCAGGCGGCGTTGAAGACCCCATCCATCCGCTGATCGGACTGGCCTTCGGTGGCTCGCTGATTTCCATCTTCGCCCGTCTCGGCGGGGGCATCTTCACCCAGGGCGCGGACGTCGGCGCGGATATCGTCGGCAAGGTGGAGGCCGGCATCCCCGAAGATGACCCGCGCAACCCGGCGGTCATTGCCGACAACGTCGGTGATAACGTGGGCGATTGTGCAGGCATGGCCGCCGACCTGTTTGAAACCTACGCGGTCACCGTGGTTGCCACCATGCTGCTCGGCGGCCTGCTGCTGAAAGACATGG
>NZ_JBTTIO010000070.1:0-8514 GCF_058323355.1 Thiogranum sp. | reverse complement strand
AGATCGTCATTGAGCCGTACGCCGAAATGCTGCAATACCTTCCAGTCGAACACCAGTTCACCAGGACTTTCAGTAACAGGTTCTATTCGGGAAACGGCTTCACCACGAATAATCCGTGCTGCAAGCCGGGCAGCCGCTTCACCCTGAAGACGCGCTGTGGTCACATAGCCACCAAGCACACCGGGAAACAAATAGGCATCCTCCATGATGAGCACCATGCGACCGGTATCGGTTACCCGCTTCATGACTTCACCAAGCTCGAGCACACGCCCGTCTGCATCGCGCACACCACCAATCGTGGTCACGATAATCACACCTGGCCCTGCCGCATCCAGCGCTTCCAGCAACTCGCCCAGTGAACCTCTGCCGATGTGGGTAATTTCAGACCCGGTGTAGTGACGCGAGACTTCTGTGATCCTGGTACCGATTGCCTGATCGGTAGGACCACCGTCACCCAGGAATATAATACGTTCCGTTTCCGGACGTATCTGCTGGACGAGTCGTATACTGGACTCGACACTCTTGTGTTCAAACACCCCGGTTATATGCTGCCGATCCAGCGCTTCTGCCAGCGAAAGATTATTGACTCCGGAAAATACAACGGGGGTTTCCGGGAAAGCCTGCACACCCGCCGACAGCATAAAATTCATGGCATTGTCGTCTGTCACATAGATGAGACCGGGCCTGTCTTCCTGATGTTTGGCCTGCAGGTAAGACAGGAATTTCTGCAGATAGGCGCTACTGGGTTTAACTCGCTTGGTATCGAGATACTCGACCGAGAAGGTGATGTCATACTCAGGAAGAACACGGGACAACGTATCAGCGAAGCCCTTGTATTGAAGCGCTGTCCAGGGGTAGTCCTGGTGGTAGGAATGAATAACAACCACTTCCAGCCGATTGTGCGTGGAAGCATCTGCTGTCAGGGCCAGCAGGCTCAGCAACAGAACCAACGTTGCCCGGCGCATTAAAACATGAAGAAACGGGGAAGATTTAAATTGGTCGGGGCGAGAGGATTCGAACCTCCGACCACCAGTCCCCCAGACTGGTGCGCTACCAGGCTGCGCTACGCCCCGAAAGAGCGCTGCATGATACAGCATCCGTTAGCGTTTGAGTATCTGTAACAGTTCTTCCAGCTCCATGCGCATCTGGCGCACAATCTGCTGGCGCTGACTGACGTCTTCCTTCGCCTCATCGCCGGACAACTGCTGGCGCGCACCACCGATGGTGAAGCCCTGTTCATACAGCAGACTGCGAATCTGACGAATCATGATCACGTCATGGCGCTGGTAGTAGCGGCGATTACCGCGACGCTTTACCGGCTTGAGTTGGGGGAATTCCTGCTCCCAGTAGCGCAGCACGTGCGGCTTGACGCCACACAACTCTGATACTTCACCGATGGTGAAATACCGTTTGCCTGGGATTGCGGGTAGTTCGTTATTGTTGCTGGCTTCCAGCATAGGCCTCTACGCGTGCTTTGAGTTTCTGACCGGGACGGAACGTCACAACCCGACGAGCGGAAATCGGAATTTCCTCACCTGTCTTGGGGTTTCGACCTGGGCGCTGGTTCTTCTCGCGCAGATCAAAATTTCCGAACCCTGAGAGCTTAACCTGCTTGCCACTTTCGAGTGCACAACGGATTTCCTCGAAGAACATCTCGACCAGTTCCTTGGCTTCGCGTTTATTGAGCCCCAGATCCTCGAACAGCTTTTCTGCCATGTCGGCTTTGGTTAACGCCATGGGATCACTCTCTTAATGTTGCCCCGAATTTTTGTTTTAGTTGACCGGTAATTACGTTCATTACCGCGTCAACATCATCGTCAGTTAGTGTGCGTGAAGAATCCTGTAGAATCAAGCCAAAAGCGATGCTTTTTCGCCCGGATTCTATGCCCTTGCCCTCATAGACATCGAATACCCGCAGATCCTGGAGCAACGGCCCGGCTTCTGCGTGAATCGTGTCGCAAAGCACGCCGGCTGGCGTGTGCGCATTCACTACTACTGCTAGGTCACGGCGGATTGACGGAAATCTTGAGAGTTTTTCAAAGCTTGGCACCCGGCCTTTAAGCACAACATCCAGTTCGAGCTCAAACAGGAGGGTTTTGCCGGGAATTTCCAGCTTTTGGGCAACCCGGGGGTGCACGCGACCGAGCCAGCCTACCTGCCGCTCGTCAGCATAAATTGCCGCACACTGGCCCGGATGCAGGGCGGGATGCTCGCCCGCCTCGAAACAGGCTTCCACACCGGCATGATCAAGCAGGCATTGCAGGTCGGCCTTCACATCAAAGAAATCGACCGGCTCGGGTTTCGACCCCCACTGCTCCACAAAGCGGTCGCCTGTTACAGCGCCTGACAACATTCTTTTCTGTTTTAATTCATTATCTTGCTGAATAAACTTAAGACCTGTCTCGAAGATTCGGATACGGCTCTGCTGGCGTGCGATATTGAATTTCACCACCCCGGCCAGACCAGGCCACAGGCTGGTGCGCATCACCGACATTTCCGAGGAAATGGGGTTGGCCAGCGCAACGGCCTCAACGTCGGGCAGGATAACGGACTGGGTTTCCGCATCCACAAAGCTGTAGCTGATCACTTCGTAGTAGTCGCGATCCACCAGCATGGCCTTCAGCCGCTCCAGCGGTGTCACCGTTTCCGGTGCCGGGCGAAGTTTGAGATCACCACGGTTATTGGCGACAGGCAGGTTGTTGTAGCCGAATACCCGGCCGACTTCCTCGATCAGGTCTGCCTCGATGGCGAGATCGAAACGAAAACCCGGCGGCGTGGCCAGCCAGCCCTCATTGCCGGATTCGACAGCAATACCGAGCCGACTGAGGATATTCTCCACTTCGGCATCATCCGGCACGAAGCCCAGCAGGCGTTTGATGCGGGCACGGCGCAAGGTGATCGGCGCTTTCTGCGGCAAGTCCTTCTCCGAAACGGCCTCAATAACCGGCCCGGCTTTACCGCCCACCAGTTCAAGCAGTAACGCTGTTGCACGCTCCATGGCCCGATACTGCAACCCGGCATCGACACCACGTTCGAAACGGTAGGCGGAATCGGTCGACAGGCCGTAGCGGCGTGCATGACCGGCAATCTTCTCGGGCGTAAAGAAGGCCACCTCAAGGAACAAGTCCCGCGTCGTGTCCGAGATGCCTGAATGCTCACCGCCCATGATACCGGCCAGCGCCAGCGGCTTGTCGTGGTCGCAGATCAGCAGCGTGTCACTCACCGGCTCGACTTCACGTTCATCGAGCAGGGTCAGGGTTTCACCGGCCCTGGGGTAACGCACTTCAATACCGCCGGACAGTTGCGCAAGATCGAAAGCATGCATCGGCTGACCGAGTTCGAGCAGCACATAATTGGTTACGTCAACAACCGGCCCCAGGCTGCGTAACCCGCCACGGCGCAGCTTCTCCTTCATCCACAGGGGTGTCCGGGCCCCGGGGTCGATACCACGAATCACGCGCCCCAGGTAACGCGGGCAGGCCTCCGGCGCCTTTACGCTAATATCGAATGTATCATCGATCGAGGCCGGTACAGGCGGCATGTCCAGCGTTGTGACATCGGTCTTCGTCAGTGCGCCGACTTCACGCGCCACGCCTTCCATACCCAGGCAATCGCCCCGGTTGGGCGTGAGGTCAATCTCGATCAGGGTATCGTTGAGTGACAGGTAGTCGCGAATGTCCTGCCCCACCGGCGCATCGGCCGGTAGCTCCATGAGACCTTCATGGTCCTCGCTCAGACCCAGCTCACGCGCCGAACACAACATGCCGTATGAAAGCACACCGCGCAGTTTGGCTTTTTTGATTTTCATGTCACCGATACGGCCACCGACGGTCGCCAGTGGCGCTTTCATACCGGCGCGTACATGGGGTGCGCCACAGACAATCTGCAAGGACTCGCCCTCACCCGCCGACACCTGGCAGACACGCAGCTTGTCGGCATCCGGGTGAGCTTCCACCGACAGCACCTCGGCAACCACCACGCCACTGAATTCGCCGGCGGCCGGCTCGATCGAGTCGACCTCGAGACCGGCCATGGTCAGCTGTTCGGCCAGCTGTGCAGTCTCCAGATTCGGGTTTACCCATTCACGTAACCAGGCTTCACTGAATTTCATCGTCTGGAACTCTCGCGGTTAGCGGAACTGCTGCAGGAAGCGCAGGTCATTTTCAAAGAACAGTCGCAAATCGTCGACACCGTATTTCAGCATGGTCAGGCGCTCCACGCCCATACCGAAGGCAAGGCCCGTCCAGGCTTCATTATCGACATTGACATGCGTGAATACATTCGGGTGCACCATGCCGCAACCGAGCACTTCCAGCCAACCGGTATGACTGCACACGCGGCAACCTTTACCGGAGCAGATGACACATTCGATGTCGACTTCCGCCGATGGTTCAGTGAACGGGAAGTATGAAGGACGGAAACGCACGGCCAGATCGTCGCGCTCGAAAAAGTCTTTCAGGAATTCGTCGAGTAACCCCTTGAGATCGGCAAAGCTGACGTTCTCATCCACCAGCAGACCTTCCACCTGGTGAAACATCGGCGTATGCGTCAGGTCGGAATCACAGCGGTATACACGTCCCGGCGCAATGACACGGAACGGCGGCTTGCGTTGTTCCATCACCCGGATCTGCACCGGCGAGGTATGGGTACGCAATACACGGTGCGCATCGATATAGAAGGTATCGTGCATGGCGCGCGCCGGGTGGTGCGCGGGAATATTCAGCGCCTCGAAATTGTGGTAGTCGTCCTCGATTTCCGGACCTTCCACAGATTCGAACCCCATTGAAGAAAACAATGTCTCGATGCGTTGCAACGTACGTGTCACCGGGTGCAGGCCACCTGCGCCCTGCCCCCGCCCCGGCAATGTCACATCGATCCGCTCCGATGCCAGTGCCTCGGCCAACGCCGCGTCCTGCAGCGCCTGCTTGCGCGCCTCTATGGCCCGCTGCACCTGCTTCTTGGCCACGTTGATGGCCTGCCCGGCCTGCGGCCGTTCGTCGGCAGGCAGCTTGCCAAGTTGCTTGAGCTGTTCCGTCAACAGGCCTTTTTTACCCAGGTACTGAACTCGCACTTCGTCCAGCGCCTTGAGGTCACCGGCGGCGTCGATGGCTTCACGGGCCTGTTGTTCGAGTGTGGCTAACGCCTCCACATTACATCTCCTGAAAACAAAAAAGGGAAGGTTGGCATTTCACCAGCCTTCCCCTCAAGGAATCAAACGGGTCAGCGCCACTCGACAGCAGGCCCTGTTGATCGTTACGCCAGGCTGGCTTTTGCTTTTTCTGCCAGCGCCGTAAAGGCAGCCGCATCGAACACCGCCAGATCGGCAAGCACCTTGCGATCGACTTCGATACCGGCCTTGCTCAGTCCGTTGATGAAACGGCTGTAGGACATGCCGTTCTCACGGGCTGCCGCGTTGATACGCGCAATCCACAGCGCACGGAACTGACGCTTGCGTTGACGACGGTCACGGTAGGCATACTGACCGGCCTTGATGACCGCCTGCTTGGCGACACGGTACACCTTGCGACGCGCACCGTAATAACCCTTGGCCTTGTCGAGGACCTTCTTGTGTTTGGCTCGCGCCTGAACACCACGTTTTACTCTTGGCATGGCTCATCCCCTCCGGTTAGACAAATGGCAACATGCGGCGAACGGCACGCTGATCGGCTTCGTGCACCTGTTCGGTGCTGCCGAGATGGCGCTTGCGCTTGCTGCTTTTCTTGGTGAGGATATGGCGCAGGTGCGACTGGCCACGCTTGAAACCGCCACTGGCGGTCTTGCGGAACCGCTTGGCGGCACCACGATTGGTTTTCATCTTTGGCATAATATCTCTCCCGCTTCTATACATCACAAGTTCGCCCCAAGGTGCGGTTGATACCCGGCACGAACTGTTAATTTGGGGTCAGAGTAAAAATTATCTTGCCAGCTACAGCTGGCAAGATAATTTTTACTCTGACCCCAAATTAACTTACTTTTTCTTTGGTGCCATCACCATAATCATCTGACGGCCTTCCATTTTCGGAAACTGCTCAACTGTGGCCAGTTCCGAAAGATCGTTCTCTACGCGTTTCAGCAAATCACGCCCCAGTTCCTGGTGCGCCATTTCGCGGCCTCGGAACCGCAGGGTAACCTTGACCTTGTCGCCGTCGTTCAGGAAGCGGGTCAGGTTGCGCAGCTTGATATTGTAATCGCCAATATCGGTACCGGGCCGGAACTTGATTTCCTTGACCTGGGTCTGCTTCTGCTTCTTGCGTGCAGCCTGTCGTTTCTTCTGCTCATCGAAACGGTACTTGCCGTAATCCATGATCTTGCAGACCGGTGGTTCGGCCTGCGGTGAAATTTCGACCAGATCAAGACTGGCTTCCGCCGCTTTCTCCAGGGCCTCGGCAAGGGGGACAATTCCGATCTGTTCACCCTCCGCGCCAACCAGGCGGACTTCTGTTGCATCGATGCTCTGGTTGAGCCGGTGTTTCAGTTTGTTTGCTGCAGCGATAGTTCACGTCTCCAAAATAGTTCGGCCGCGGCTCGCGATTTCAGCGGTCAGCCCGTCTGACAGGGCTTGCAAGGACAGACTTCCCAGGTCCTTGCCGCTTCGCGTGCGCACGGCCACAGTGTCTGATTCAGCTTCCCGGTCGCCGACGACCAGCAAGTACGGGGTGCGCTGAATTGTGTGCTCGCGGATTTTAAAGCCGATTTTCTCGTTTCTCAAGTCTAAATTGGCCCTGATTCCCTGATTTTTCAAGGTTTCTGCGACTTTTTTGGCATATTCGGCCTGATTGTCGGTGATATTCATCACCACGGCCTGCACCGGGGCCAGCCACAGCGGCAGTGCACCGGCGTAATGTTCAATAAGAATCCCGATAAACCGTTCCAGCGAACCGAGGATTGCCCGGTGCAGCATCACCGGCACGTGCTTGCTGCCGTCCTCCGCCACGTAGGTTGCGCCGAGTCGTTCCGGCATGGAGAAATCCAGCTGGATGGTGCCGAGCTGCCAGACGCGGTCCAGGCAGTCCTTCAGTGAGAATTCGATCTTGGGGCCGTAGAAAGCGCCCTCGCCCGGTTGCAGTTCCCAGTCCAGTTGCTTGTGGTCGAGTGCGTCCTGCAATGATTTCTCGGCCTTGTCCCACAACGCGTCGGCGCCCACACGTTGTTCCGGGCGCGTGGAGAACTTGATAATAACATCCTCGAAACCGAAATCGCGGTAAACCTCGAACAACAGGTCGATGAAATCCGACACCTCATCGAGTACCTGCGCCTCGGTGCAAAAGATATGTGCATCGTCCTGCACAAAACCGCGCACGCGCATCAGACCGTGCAGCGTGCCGGACGGCTCGTTGCGGTGACAGGAACCGAACTCAGCCAGCCGCAACGGTAAATCGCGGTAACTCTTCAGACCCTGGTTATAGATCTGGATATGCGCCGGGCAGTTCATCGGCTTGATGGCGAAGGTGCGCTTCTCCGACTCGGTAATGAACATGTCGTCCTGGAACTTCTCCCAGTGCCCGGATTTCTCCCACAAGGTGCGGTCGATGATGGTCGGCGTGTGCACTTCCTGATAGCCATGATCGCGCAGCTTGTCACGAATATAATCCTGCACCTGCAGGTAAATACGCCAGCCCTTGTCGTGCCAGAACACCATACCCGGCGCTTCTTCCTGGGTATGGAACAGGTTCATGGTCTTGCCGAGCTTGCGGTGATCACGCTTCTCGGCTTCTTCCAGCCGGTGCAGGTAGGCCTTGAGTTCATCCTTGTTGCGCCAGGCGGTGCCGTAGATGCGCTGCAACATGGGGTTATTGGAGTCCCCACGCCAGTAGGCGCCGGCCACGCTCATCAGCTTGAAGGCTTTTGGCAGCTTGCCGGTGCTGGGCAGGTGCGGGCCGCGACACATATCGAACCAGTCACCCTGGCGGTAGACCGTTAACTCCTCACCTTCCGGAATGATGTCATTGATGATCTCGACCTTGTAGGTCTCACCCAGTTCATTAAAGGTTTTGATCGCCTCGTCACGCGACCAGACCTCGCGCTGGATCGGCAGGTTGCGTTTGACGATCTCGTTCATGCGCTTTTCGATTTTTTTCAGGTCTTCCGGCGTGAACGGCTCTTCACGCGCAAAGTCGTAGTAGAAACCGTTCTCGATGGCCGGGCCGATGGTGACCTGGGTGCCGGGATACAGCTCCTGCACCGCCTGCGCCATGATGTGCGCGGCATCGTGGCGCACCAGTTCCAGCGCATCGTCATCCTTATGGGTGACAATGGCCAGATCAACGTCGTCCTCGATGCGATAACTGGTATCGACCAGTTCACCGTTGACCTTGCCGGCAAGTGCAACCCTGGCCAGGCCGGGGCCGATATCGGCGGCGACTTCGGCAACGGTTAGCGGGTGATCGAAACTGCGCTGACTGCCATCAGGAAGGGTGACTACGGGCATAACCTGTTTCTCCAGTGGTGGCCCATACGAGAGGCCACTTGATCGTCCAGAAATAACAATCCCCGCACAGGCGGGGACCATGAGTG